>JBJONS010000775.1:0-5936 GCA_046051725.1 Pseudomonadota bacterium
GGCGGCCCGCAGGGCGGCGGCGTCGGCGAAGGCGAGGTGGCCGAGGCCGGCGTGCTCAAGCAGGCTCCAGCACACGCGGCTGGCGAAGTGCCGCCCGCGCACGGTGACCACCGGCACGCCGGCCCAGAGCGCGTCGCTGGTGGTCGTGTGGCCGCCGTAGACCAAGGGGTCCAGCGCCAGATCGGCGTGGCCGAGCCGGTTGAGATGCGCGGGGCGGGCGGCGAAGGGCGCGAAGACGATGCGCTCGGCGGCCACCCCGCGGGCCTCGGCCGCCGCGCAGAGCCGCCGCCGGGCCAGGGGCCCGTAGTCGAGCAGCCAGAGCACCGCGCTGGGCAGCGCGACGAGCAGGCCCATCCACAGGTCAAAGACCTCGGGGTCGAGCTTGAAGAGCTGGTTGAAGCTGCAGAGCACCAGCCCCTCTTCGGGCAGCCCGTGATCGGCGCGGCGGTCGGTCGGCGCGGCCGTGGGCTGGTCGCCGTCGGTGGGCTGGTAGGCGCCGTCCAGGCAGAGCACCGGCTCAGAGAACTGGGCCGGATCGGCGCCCAGCACGCGATCGACGATGATCCCGTCAAAGAAGTCGGCCCCGGTGGTGCCGGGGTAGCCGAGGTAGCTCAGCTGCAGCGGCGCCAGCCGCCGGGCGAAGAGCCCCAGCCGGTGCCCGGTCGTGTGGCCCATCAGATCGATGAAGATGTGGGGCGCCTCGGCGCGCACGGCCTCGGCGAGGGCGTCTTCGGCGAGCCCCGCCCCCTCGAGCCAGCGGTCGACCCCCGCGGCGATGCGCGCACGGTAGGGGCTGCCGTCGTCGGGCCCGGTCGACAGCACGGCCACCTCGAAGCGCGCGCGGTCGATGCGCCCAAAGAGGCCGGCGGTCAGGTGGCCGATCGGGTGGTTGCGCAGGTCGTGGCTGTGGACGAGCAGGCGCAGCGGCCCGGCGGGCTCCACCGCGCGCGGCCGGGCGCCGCGGGACGGCGGGCAGTGGGCCCGCGCCACGGCGAGGTTGCGCTGGGGGTCGTCAAAGCTGCTGATCTCGTGGATGGGCAGCACGGGTGGCCGGCGCCCGCAGCGCAGCGCCTCGTCGACCTTGGCCGAGGCCGCCCGCCGGAGCGCGTCGAGCTGGTCCCAGTCGCCGATCATCCGCGTCGGCTGCAGCAGCAGGCTGGCCAGCTCGGCCATCGGCTCGCCCCGGGCCAGCGCCGCCCGCAGCAGCTCGACCGCCTCTTCGACGTGGTCGAGCAGCAGCATGCAGCCCGCCACCCGCGCCCGCAGCCCGGCCGTCTCGGGCGCCAGGGCCAGGGCCCGCTGGTGGGCCGCCAGCGCGCCAGGCAGGTCGCCGCGGGCCCGCCGGCAGAGCCCGAGCGCGTCCCAGGCCGCCGCCAGGGTCGGCTGCAGGCGCACCGCGGTCAGCAGGGCCTCTTCGGCCTCGCGCTGGGCGCCCGCCTGCCGCAGCGCCTCGCCCACGAGCTGCCACAGGGCCGGGTCGGTCGGCGCCGCCGCCACCGCCGCACGCCCGATCTTGGCGGCGCCCAGCGGATCTTTGGCCTGCAGGGCCAGGGCCATCGCCCGCCGCGCCACCAGCGGCGCCCCCGGCCGCGCCGCCAGCGCCGCGCCGAGCGCCGCCCGCTCGGCCGCCCGGTCCCCCGCCGCCCGGGCCCAGTCTGCGGCGAGCAGCTGGCCGTCGAAGTCGCCCGGCGCCTCGGCCAGCAGGGCCGCGAGCAGCCGCGCCGCCCCGGCCGCGTCGCCCGCCCCGCGCAGGCAGCGGGCCTCGCCGAGCGCGGCCGCCCGGTCGCCCGGATCGAGCGAGAGGGCCCGCTGGTGGGCCGCCCGCGCCGCCGGCCAGGCGCCCTGCAGCTCCATCGCCCGCCCCAGCCCGCGCCAGGCCCGGCCCTGCCGTGGGTGCGCCGCGCAGAGCGCCCGCCAGGCCGCCGCGCAGGCCCGCGCCTCGGCGCTGCCCGGGGCCGCCGACCGCAGCCCCGCCTCGGCCGCCGCGAAGGGATCGACCGCCGCCCCGCCCGGCGCCGCCCCGCCGCTCGCCGCCGGCCGCGCGCCGCCCGCCCCCTGATCTGCGCCGCTCATCGTCCCCTCCGCCGCCCTGCCCTCGCCCGGGGGCGCCGCCGCGGGCTACCGTCCGGCCCGGAGGTCCGATGCGCCCCCTGTCCGCCCGCCCGCGCCTATCCCTGCCCACCCTGGCCTGCGGCGCGCTGTTGTCCGCTTGCGGCGACCCCGCGTCGACCCCGACCGAGAAGGCCGGCGAAGACAGCGCCCCGGCCGCCGACACCGGGCCGAGCGGCCCCCAGCCCTGGACCCGCGCCCTGCCCGCCTCGGCGCAGAGCTTCCCCGCGGTGCGCGGCTTCGTCACCCGGCGCCTGATCGTGCACCTGCACTCGCCCTGGTCGCACGACGCCTGCGACGGGAACGGCTTTGAAGAGGGCGTCCTCAACGAGCCCTGCCTGCAAGACCTGCGCGCCGGCCTCTGCGACGCCGGCGTCGACCTCGCCTTTGTGACCGACCACCCGGCCCACGCCGCCTACCAGCCCTACGACCAGCTCTGGCACAGCCGCGCCGGCGACCAGCCCCTGCGCGACGGGGCGGCGGCGATCGGCAACACGATCACCTGCGCCGACGGCCGCCCCCTGCACTGGATGCCGGGCATCGAAGACGAGCTCATGCCGCTGGGCCTGCGGGCGCACGTCAGCGCCGACCCCGTCGAGAATGACGCGATGTACAACCGCTTCGACGCCGAGGCCATCGACGCGGTCGAGGCGGTCGGCGCCCTGCCCTTCATCGCCCACACCGAGCAGCGCCAGCTCGACAGCCTGCGCGCCCAAGTCGAGGCCGGCGTGGTCGGCGTCGAGCTGTTCAACCTGCACGCGGCCTTCGACCCCGACCTGCGCGCCGAATTCCTCGGCCTCGAGCGGGCCGACTGGCTCGGCGCCATCGGCCCGATGACCTCCCCGACCGGGGCGGCCGAGCCCGACCTGTTCATGCTCGCGGTGCTGCGCGAGCAGACGCCCAGCGTGGGCCTGTGGGACGCCCTGAACACCGAGCTGGACGTCGTCGGCGTCGCGGGCACCGACGCGCACCAGAACGTGCTGCCGACCAGCCTGCGCGACGGCGAGCGGGGCGACAGCTACCGCCGGATGCTGCGCTGGTTCAACAACGAGGTGCGCGTGCCCGCCGCCGAGGCCGACGATCCGCTCGCCTGGCGCCGGGCCCTGGCCGCCGGCCGCGCGGCGGTGGTCTTTGAGCTGCTGGGCAGCCCGGTCGGCTGGGACGTGCGGGTCGAGGGCAGCCGCACGCTCGAGCTCGGCGAGACCGCGGCCTGGGCCGATCACCCCGGCGCGGTGCTGCAGGTCGCCTGCCCCCGCCTCGCCGCGGCCAGCCCCAAGGGAGACGAGGCGCCCCAGATTGACGCGGTGGTCTTCAAAGACGGCGTCGAGTGGGCGCGGGGCTGCGCCGCCCACCCGCTGGACGGCCCTGGCGCCTACCGCGTGCGCTTCGACGTGGTGCCGCACCACCTGCGGCCCTTCCTCGGCGACGATCCTGCGCCTTGGCTGATCTCGTACCCGTGGATCTACACCAACCCCATCCGCCTGCGCGCGGCGGGCCGCTGAGCCATGATCTCGCTGCTCCACGGTATCTTCGCTGCGGTGGCGAAGGCCGGGTTCGGCCGCGCCGCGCCCGCCCTGACCCTCGCCGCGCTGCTCGCCGCCTGCGGCGGGCCCCCGCCCGCGCCGCCGGCGACCGAGGCCGTCCCTGCCGCCGCGCCCGCGCCCGCGCCCGGCTCCCCGATGCCCGACGTGGGCGCGGCCGCCGCGCCCGCGGTCGACGCCATGCCCGCCGCCCCGGTGCGGCTGATCGCTGGCCGGATCCAGCCGATGCCGCCGGGCGCCCCGGCCACCGCCGCCTACTTCACCCTCGAGCGCACCCAGCCCGGCCCGCTGGCCCTGGTGCGGGCGCTGTCGCCGGCCGCCGCCGCGGTCGAGCTGCACGAGCACACCGCGCAGGACGGCATGATGATGATGCGGCCGGTGCAGGGGCCGATCCCGCTGCCCGCCGAGGGGCCGCTGGTCTTTCAGCCCGGCGGATACCACGTCATGCTCATCGGCCTGCGGGCCCCGCTGGCCGCCGGCGACACCGTGCCGCTGAGCCTGCTTTTTGACGACGGCAGCGCGGCCCGCCTGCAGCTGACCGTCGCGGCGCCCTGAGGTGCAGCTGCGCCGCGCCCTGACCGCCGCGGCCTGGGGCCTCGCCTTTGGCCTGCTCGGGCTGGTCGCCCTGGTGCCCGACCTGCCCGCCCGCCTCGCCGCCCTGCGCAGGACCGAGGGGCGCTGGGTCGATCCGGGCTGCAGCCCGGCGGAGGGGCCCTGCGCGCTCCGCTGGCCCGACGGCCTCGAGGTGCAGGTCGGGGTCGAGCCGCGGCTCGCAGATGGAGGCGCACCGGCCGCGATCCCTACCAACACGCCGATCACGGTGCGGGTGGAGGGGCCAGCCGCCGCCGGCCCGCGCGGAGCGGTCGTCTGGACCGGCCACGACATGAGCATGGGCCGCCTCGCCCTGCCCCTGGTCGAGGTGGCGCCCGGCCGCCTCGAGGCCCGGGGCCCCCTGCCGGCCTGCGTGCGCGGCGAGATGATCTGGAGGATGGACCTGCAGCTCGACGGCCCCGGCGGCCCGCGCGGCGCCCACGCCCTGCTGCCGAGCCGCGCCCCCGGCGGATAGCGGCGCCCCGGGGCCCGCCGCCCCGCCGAGGAGCCGCCGATGGACCCGCGCCCGCCGACCGCACGCCCGCGCCCCTGGCCGCTGCTGGTGCCCCTCGCCCTGATCGCTGCGCTGGTGGGCCTGCTCGCCTGGGGGCCCGCCCGCCCGGCCTGGCTCGGCGGCGCCGACGGCCCGCGTTTTGGCGACTTCGCGCTGCAGAGCGCGGCGGGGCCGGTGCGCCTCTCGGATCACGCCGGCAAGGTCGTGATCGTCTACTTCGGCTACGCGTCCTGCCCCGACGTCTGCCCGACCACGCTGCAGACGGTGCAGGGCGCGCTCAAGCGCCTGCCGCCCGAGGACCGCGCCCGCATCGCCGGGCTGTTCATCAGCGTCGACCCCGAGCGCGACACCCTGGCCCGCCTCGCCGAGTACGCGACCTTCTTCGACCCCAAGATCGTCGGCCTGACCGGCACCGAGGCCGAGGTGCGCGCGGTGGCCGAAGACTGGGGCGTCAACTTCGCCAAGGTGCCCCAGCCCGAGAGCGCGCTGGGCTACGCCGTCGACCACAGCGGCTTGCTGTTCTTGGTCGGGCCCGACGGCGAGATGGCCAAAGCCCTGCCCCACGGCCTGCCCGTCGAGGTCCTGCTGGCCGAGCTGCGCGACGTGCTGGCCAAAGCCCCGCCCGCACAAGGCTGAGGCTGTCGCGCCGGGCCAACCAGAAGCCCAGCGCTGCCCCAGAGCCCAGCCCTCCGCGGCGCCCCAACCGCGGCCCCCCAAAGCCCAGCCCTCCGCGGCGCCCCAACCGCGGCACCCCAAAGCCCAGCCCTCCGCGGCGCCCCACTCCCTCGCCCACCCCAGCCCCAAAACGCGCCGACCCGGGGGGGTTCCAAAGGGGGGCCGTTGCGCGCCGCTGCGCGGCGCATCGCCGCGCAACGGCGGCGCGCGGGCCCCCCTTGGCGGGGGATCCAAGGGGCCGCGCAGGCCCCTTGGCCCGGGGGCCTGGGGGCGGGGCCCGCCCCCAGCATCATCGGAGCAACCCGACCCAAACGGCGAAAACAACCATCAGCGGCGCAAAAAGGCCCGCCCCCGGCATCATCGGAGCAACCCGACCCAAACGGCGAAAAACACCATCAGCGGCGCAAAGGCCCGCCCCCAGCACAATCGGAGCAGCCGCGATCAGCGCAGCAGCAGCGACCAAAACAGCAGCGATGAGCGCAGCCACGATCAGCGCAGCAGCGATC
>JBJONS010000776.1:0-5896 GCA_046051725.1 Pseudomonadota bacterium
TCACCTTGCCGCCGCCCCACCTGCGCGGCCGCCTCGCGCTGGCTTTTCTGCAGCACATCGGCTGGACCGACGGCGTGGCGGCGCACCTGGACGACTATGTGCGCCGGGCGGTGCACCTCGCCGGCCCGGGGCGGGCGGCGGCCCAGGCGGCCATCCGGGCGCGGGCGCCGGCGCTGTTCCACCAGCGGTCTTTTGTCGACGGCCTACAGCGGGCGCTGGTCGAGGCCGCCGCCGCGGCGCGGTAAGGCCGGCGGGGCGCCCAGACGGGAGGGGAGCGGGTATGCCCCCGCGCGGTATCAGAGGGTCTTGAGGAAGGTGATCAGCTGGGCGCGCTCTTCGGCGGTGCCGCTGAAGGTCTCGTGCCCTTGGTTGCTGCGGCCGGGCTGGGTGGTGTCGTAGGGGGCGTCCTCGATGTCCCACCAGGTGTGCGGGATATCTTCGCCCACCGGATAGCCCACACAGTCTACGTCGTAGTCAGTCTCGCTGTCGCTGGGCCCCTGGACGAAGAGGGTAGGGCGCTCACTCACCGGCGAGAGCAGGGCGCAGAGGCTGGGCACCGCGCCGTTGTGCAGGTAGGGGTACCGAGACCAGATCCCGTCGAGGGGCGGCGGCACATAGCCCTCGCCGACCTCGACCACCGTGCCCATCCACTGGCTGATGTCGAGGCGGTTGAGGCCCTCGGCGAGGCCCTCCATCCCCGCGGCGCGGCCGGGGCTGGTGCCCACGTCGACCCGCGGGGTCTGTGCGTGGTAGACCACCCGGGTGGTGGCGAGCAGGCCGGCGGCGTCTCTGTCGTCTGCGTCGGCGGCCGACCAGCCCTTCTCGTACACACCGTGGCACGCGGCGCACTGGGCGAGGAAGAGCTGCTCGCCGGCCTGGGCCGCGGCGAGGTCGATGCTGTCGGCGCCGAACCAGTCCTCCCACCGGGGGGCCTCGCTGGCGAAGACCGCGACGGTCAGCGTGTCGCTGACCCGCTGCTCGTCCTCAAGCCAGCCCTCGAGCGCGGGCAGGTCTGCGCCGCGGCCGATCTCGTTCCAGAGGAAATTGGTGAAGATGGGGTTGCCCGAGGTGATGCTGCCGTCCGACAGCCAGCGGGTCTTGTGCTTGGCCGTCCACCACACCGCCGGCTTGCTGTCGGCCACGAGCCCGTCGAGCACGTTGGGCGCGGGGTGGGCGGCCAGGAATTCATCGAGGGTGGCCTCGGCGTCGGGTTGGCGGCGCGCCAAGCTCAGGCCGACCTGGGCCAGCGAGGTGTCGAGGCCCAGGGTCTCGGGCTCTTTGGTGCCCACAGCGCCCAGCGCGGCGGCGAAGCGGGCGTACATCGCGGTCTCGCCGTCGGTCGCGCCGGTCAGCTCGGCGAACTGCTCGGGCGGCACCGCGGCCACCAGCGGCTTGGCGATGTGAAAGAAGGCGTTGGGGCGGGCGACCCGGTTGGTCAGGCCCAGCACCGGGCGGCCGAGCAGGTTGCCGGCGTGGCAGGCCGCGCACGAGAACACCAGGCCCTCGCCGTCCGGCGTGTCGACCACCGCCGCGCCCATCGGGTCGCCGGTCGACATGCCCGCGGGCAGGTCGATCCCAAAACGGTCTTCGGCGTCGGCCGGCAGGGGCAGCAAGCCGAGGCGGGCGTAGAGGCCGTCCATGTCGCGAAAGCCCGCCGCTTGCTCGAGCAGATCGACCAGCTGCGCCTTGTCGGGGTCGTTGAGCAGGGCCTCAAAGGGCCGGATGGGCAAGACGAGGCGGCTGGTGGTGACCGGCCAGACCAGCGCGTGCTGCAGGCCCTCGGCCCGCACCGCGGCGACGCCCGCGGGGCCGAGCCCGAAGATGTCGGCCCGGTCTTCGCCCGGGGTCAGGGTTGCCCCGGCCGACCAGTCGGCGGCCAAGCGGTCGCAGACGCCGTCCTCATCGTAGTCGAGGCCGTTCTCGCAGCGCGTGCCCGCGCCCTCTTTGGGCGCGCCGCAGGCGGCCACCACAGGCAGCCCGAGGAGCGAGAGGAGCGAGAGGAGCGAGAGGAGCGGGGCGAGGCGGTGGGGGCGCAGGTTCATGGTTCACCGGGGCGCGGGGCAGCCCGGAGGCTACCACAGGACCCGCAGGCGGCGGTCGCCGGTCGGCGGGCCGGGCCCCGACGCGAAACGGCCGCCCCCCGGGGGGAGCGGCCGCCGCGCACAGCCTGGGGGCAGGCTCAGAGGGTGGTCAGCGTCCGGCTCAGGCCCGCGCCGACGTTGCCGACCTCATCGACCGGGCAGATCCGGAAGCTGTAGGCGGTCGCCGCCGAGAGGCCGGTGACGGTGAACGACCCGGTGTCGCTGCGGCCGGCCTCGGTGCCGGTGGTGCAGGCGGGCGCCCGGGTGCCCGCCGCGTAGCGCACGATGACCGTGTCGAGGCCCGAGCCGCTCTCGACGATGCCGGTCCAGCTCAGCGCCGCCCCGCCGGCGGTCGCGGTGCTGGTCAGCGTGCCGCCCGAGGGGGCGGTGCTGTCGGCCATGATGGTGTCCGAGGTGACGGCGCTGACGTTGCCTTGGCCGTCCTTGTACCAGACGTTGACGGTCTGCAGGCCGGTGCCGCTGGCCAGCGTCCAGCTGAGGCTGGTGGCGTAGGCCCGCCACGCGGTGCAGGTGGCCGTGTTGCTCACGCACATGTGGGTCACGCCGCTCGCGTTGTCGGTCGCCGCGAGGGTGAGGGTGCCCGTGCGCCCCTTCAGCCACTCGGCGCCGCCGGCGATGCTCACCGACCCGGTCGGGCCCTCCTGCTCAGAGGCCGCGCGGTCGACCAGGGTCGCGCCGGTCGAGGTGTTGCCGGCCGCGTCGGTGGCGCAGACCCGCACGCCGACCAGCGCGCCGTTGGTGAGACCGGTCAGGGTCGCGGTGGTGGCCGTGCCGTCGTAGGCCAGGGTGCCGCGCCCGCAGGCCGGGGCGGTGGTGGCCTGGGTCCAGACCTTGTAGTTGACGATGCCCGAGCGTGCGTCGGTGAAGCCGGTCCAGCTCACCGCCAAGCTGCCGTCGCTGCGGGTCGCGCTCACCGTCCCGTTGGTCGGGGCGGTGGCGTCGACCACCACGCTGTCGGCGAAGGGCCCGGTGACCGCGCCGGCGCCGTCCTTGTACCAGACCAGGGCGGTGCGGGTGCCGTCGCCGGTCAGCAGCGACCAGGACGCTGTCGCGGTCAGCGCCTTGAACGAGGTGCAGGTCGTCGTGTTGCTCAGGCAGTACTGGGTCGGCGCGCCGCTGGGCCGCAGGGCGACGGTGACCGTGCGGCTCTTGCTGAAGGCGGCGCCGCTGTTGATGCTGAGCTGGGCGCCGCTGTCGCCCGCCGCGACCGGCGCGAGGTAGACCGGGGTGCCGGCCTTGGTGTTGCCGGCCACGTCGGTGGCGCAGGCGAGCACCGCGTAGACTTGGCCGTTGGTGAGGCCGCTCAGCGCGAGGTCGCCCGCCGCGCCGCTGCCGGTGCCGGCCGCCGCCTCGGCGCAGGTGGGGGCGGTGGTGCCGGCCCGCACGACGAAGCGGACCTGGGCGAGGCCGCTGGTGGCGTCGGTCACGCCCGACCACCGGGCGTTGAAGCCGCCGTCGGTGGGCACCACCTCGGCGGCGCCGATGGTCGGCGCCACGGTGTCGAGGCCGATGGTGTCGGTCGCCCAGTCGCTGATGAGGCCGTGGGCGTCCTTGACCCGCAGCTTGAGGGTCTTGGTGCCCTCGCCGGTGGCCAGCGTGTAGTTGAGCGTCGACGCGTAGGTCACGTAGCTGCAGCTGTCGCTGGTCGACACGCACATCTGGCTCAGGCCGCTCGCGTCGGTGCCGCCGGTCGTCAGCGCCACGCTGCGGGTGTTGGTCCAGAGGGCCCCGCCGGCGATGGTCAAGCTGGCGACCGGGGTGTCATTGGCGGCCTGGTTGACCGTGGCGGCGGCGGCGCCCGCGGTGAGCGCGGCGCTGCGGGCGCTCGACGGGTTGCTGGTGCGGGTCAGGGTGACGCTGGCCGGGCCGGTGCCCGAGCGCGGGCTGGCGGTCAGCCAGGACGCCCCGGTGTTCACGGTCCAGGGGCAGCCGGCCGCCACCGTGACGCCAAGCGTCGAGGTGCCCGCGCCGGCGTCGAGCGCCGAGGACCCATGGCTCAGGCTGAGCTGGCAGTCGAGGCCGGCCCCGGCCACCGCCGCGTCCAGGTCGATGCGGGGGAAGCTCAGGCCGTTGCGGTGGTCGGTGATCATGACGCCGGTGGTCCGCAGGCGGTCGACGTGCTGGGCGACGGTGTCAGAGGGGAAGGCCGCGCGCATCACGGCCAGGGCGCCGGCGACGTGCGGGGTGGCCTGGCTGGTGCCGCCCATGGTCACGCCGGCGGCGGTGATCAGGGCGCCCGGCGCCAGCAGGTCTTGGAGCGCGGCGGAGTTCGAGAAGCAGGTGACCTTGTCGGCCGCGGTGGTGCTGTCCGAGCAGCTCGACCAGCCGATGCCGCCGATGTTGCTGTCGTAGACCGCGCCCACGGTGATCGCGCTCGGCGCGCAGGCCGGGCTGGCCACGCGGTTGGTGTAGCCGTTGTTCCCGGTCGCCACGGCGGCCGCGACGCCGGCGGCCTTGGCCTCGGCCAGCGCCACCTCAAAGGGGTCGCTCGGGCACTCGGCGGTGTAGGCCCCGCCGCCGAGGCTCAGGTTCATCGCCGCGATGTTGTACACGGCCTTGTTGTCGATGACCCAGTCGATCGCCGCGACGATGTCTGAGGTGTAGCCGCTGCCGCCGCGGAAGACGTCGAGGCCGATCAGGCTCGCGCCCGGGGCGACCATGCCGACGATGCCCGCGACATTGGTGCCGTGCAGGCCCGAGTCGTCCAGCGTGCCGTCGGTGGGGGCGAAGTCGGCGGCGGCGACCACGCGGCAGGCGCCGCCGGCGCCGGGGCTCGCGCAGGACCCAAACGCCGCCCGGGTGTAGTCGAGGCCGGTGTCGAGGATGGCGACCGCGACGCCATCCCCGCGCTGGCCGAGGGCGGCGGCCTCGGGCTGATCGATGAGGCCGAGGCTCTGGTCATCGGTGGTGGTGTAGACCCGCTGCGGGTGGATGGCGACCACCTCGGGGTCTTCGGCGAGCAGCTCGAGCGCCTCTTCGCGGGTGACGGTGATGAGGGCCAGCGGCAGGTGGGTGTAGCGGCGGGTGAGGGTCGCGCCGGCCGGCAGGCGCCCCTCGAGGCCGTCGACGGCCCCGCGCAAGATCTCGGCGCGGGCGAGGCGCACCCGGGCCTCGAAGGGGGCGCGGGCCTCGGGCTCGAGGTCGGCCAGCGCGGCGGGGCTCAGGCCGGCCTCGTCGAGCACCGCGGCCTCTTCGGCGGCGGTCAGGACCACCGGCTCGAGCTCGACGATGAGCTCGACGGTGCCGGCGGCGACCAGATCGGCCCGCACGGCGGCCGGGATGTGGGCGGGCTCCATCGCGTCGGCGGCCCCAGCGCTGTCCTCGACGTCGACTGCCGGCTCGCTGCCCTCGGCGGGGTCGGGCGCGGGCGCGCCCTCGGGGGCGGCGCAGCTGGCGAGCAGGCTGAGGAGGCCGGCCCCGAGGAGCAGCGGCGAGGTGCAGGACGAGTGGACGCGGGCGTTGACCATGGTGATCCTCCGCCCCCGGTGTCGGAGCGGGCCGCCCTCCGCATGAGCCCTCATGCGCACCGCGTCCGCGGCCCCCGATCAGCGGGCAAACCTCCACCGGCGGCCGAGGCCGATCAGCCCGCCCAGCGCCAGCAGCCAGCCCGCGGGCAGGCGCATGCCGAAGGGGCCGCCGCTGCCGGTGTCTTGGCTGTCTTCGCAGCTGCCGCCGCCCTCGACCCAGCCCTCGCCGCAGACCGGGAAGTCCTGCTCGAGGCTCTCGTCGTGCTGGATGAAGCGCAGCTGCTGGGTGGTGAAGGTGTTGCTCGGGTAGAGCGCGAGATCGCCGGC
>JBJONS010000777.1:0-12764 GCA_046051725.1 Pseudomonadota bacterium
CCGCTGCTGTACGAGCTGACGGTCGTCAGGTCGCCGAAGCCGGCCTGGGCGAGGCCAGGGGACAGCATCAAGGCGGCGGCGGCGGCGCGGCGCGGCAGGTTCATAGGAGCCCCTCTCGCCAGAGCGTGAGCGCGGTCGCGACGACGTTGGCCGAGGCGCCCATGCGCAGGTTGTCGGCGGCAGCCCAGAGGTGGACCCCCTGGCCCAGCGGGTCATCCCGCAGGCGCCCGATGTGGACCCCCGTGGTGCCCACCAGCCGCCGCGGACCGGGCGGACGCTCGCTCAGGCTAACCAAAGGCATCGCCCCGAGCGCCTTGCCGACGGTCGCCGCGTCGACCGCGGCGCTGAACTTGAGCTGAAGCGTGGCGGCCATGCCGGCGAAGATCGGCACCTGCACGATGTTGAGCACGGCGGCCACCGGGTGCGCCCGGGTGATGGCGCCCAGATCGATCGCCAGCGCGCGCTCGACGGCCGACCAGCCGCCCTCGGCCTCGCCGGGGCTGGCCAGCACGTCAAAAGCGAGGCCCTGCGGAAAGACCCGCCGCGGAGGCTCGGCTTGGTTGAACATCGCGATGACCTGCCGCGACAGCTCTTCGGGGCCGGCCCGCCCCGCGGCGCCGGCGCTGACCATGACGGTGCCGCGCAGCTCGGTCAGGCCGAGGTGGCCGAGCGGCGCGGCGATCGCGCCGAGCATGGCCGCCGGACCGGCCGGCACCGACGCGATCCGCCGCTCGGCGAACAGCTCCCAGTCGGCCACGCCGCTGAGCGGCAGACAGAGGGCCCCCTTGTCGCGAAGGTGCGCGCCGACGTCAATCACAGCGATCCCCTCCTCGACGAGGGCCGGGCCGAGGGCCTGGCTGCGGGCCGCCGGCACCGCGAGGATCACGAGATCCACCCCGGCGAAGGCGCCGCGAGCGACGCCATCCTCGTCGAGGGGCTCGATGGGCACGCTCCTGCCCCGCAGCTCGACCTCGCCGCCGGGGCCGCCGCGGCTGCCGAACAGCCGCCAGCCCGTGACGGGGAGGGGGGACCTCCCCAAGGCGGCGGTGATGTCGCCGCCCGCCGCGCCGCTGGCGCCGACCACCGCGACGCGCACCCCGGGGGGCGCAGACCTCTGCTCGCTCATGACTTCCTCAAGGATCAGGTGCTGGTCGTCGACCCGAGGGCGACGGCCCGACGCGCGGCGAGGGCCGCAGGCACCACCGCGTCGGGCGGACGGACATAGCGCAGCTCGACCGCCGCGGGGTCCATCGCCGGCAGGGCGGCGCCGAGCCGCAGCAGCGGGCCGAGGGGCGGGGCGCAGGGGCGCGGGTGGACACGGCCGCCGGCCGCCTCGATCCGCGCCGCCGCCACCGCCGCCCCCTCGCCCACCGCGAGGAAGGGAGCAGCGGGGAGCAGCGCGTCGAGCGGCAGGTCGTGCACCGGGCCGCGGGCGATCGGCAGGCCCGGGCCGCAGCGGAAGGTCGCCCCGTACATGCGCTGCTTCCTGCCGTCGAGCAGCACCAAGACGTCGACATCATCGGTGATCTGGGCGGCGCGGGCCAGCAGCGAACAGACCGGGATGACCGGGACCTCGGCGGCCAGCGCCACGCCCAGCGCGGTGGCGAGGCCCACCCGCAGGCCGGTGAAGGTGCCTGGTCCTGCGGCGACGATGACGTGGCTGAGGGCCTCTCCGGCCTGGAGCTGGGCCAGCGCCTCGAGCAGGGCCGGGCCGAGCAGGCCGTCGGCGCCCCGGTCGGCCCGCACCGACCAGGACCACCGCGGGGTCGGGTCGCCGAGCACGCCCACAGCGAGGCCAATCTCGGGCGCCGCGCAGTCGATGGCCAGCGCGAGGCTCACGGCTCGGCCAGCCAGCGCTTGAGCTCCCGGCTGCTGTCGTTGACCACCGCGAGGGCCATGGCGATGACCACGAAGATCACGCCGATCTGCAGCGCGCGCTCGCGCAGCACGCCGGAGACCGGGCGGCCGCGGACGGCCTCCATCGCGAGGAAGAGCAGCTGCCCGCCGTCAAAGACGGGCACCGGCAGCAGGTTGAGGATGCCGAGCGAGATGCTCAGCAGGCCGATCTGCCGGGCGTAGGTGAAGATCCCCCGCTCGGCGGCCTCGGCGCCTTGGCGCATCATCGCGATGGGCCCGCCGATGTTCTCGCTGACCGCCGCCTTGCGGGTCACGAGATCGCCGAGCCGCTCGACGATGAGGCCCGAGATGAGGACCGTCTCGCGGGTGGCCCGCGCGACCGCCTGACCCACCGGGTAGGCCTTGGGCGTGAGCCTGGGGCCGACCGACTCCCCCTCCGGCGCGGCGCCGATCATGAAGCGGCGGTTGAACAGGCCGGCGTCGACCGTCTCGGCCATCACCGGGCGCAGCTCGAGCACGAGCAGCTCCCCGCCGCGCACCACCTGCAGCTCGACCGGACGGGCGGCGCCGTCGGGCCCCGCGCCCTCTCCCGACGCCCGAATGCCCCGCACGAGGTCATTCCAGCGGTCGATGGGCTGACCGTCCACCGCGAAGACCCGGTCACCCGCCTGCAGACCGGCGGCCTTGGCGGGCGAGGGCGCCGGCTCAGCGGCGAGGCCGGGCAGCGCCGGTCCCCCGTCATCGAGGGTGTCCTTCACCTCGTCGATGAAGACCGACCCGGTCACCAGGCCGAAGCGGTGGGCCGGGCTGCTGCGGTGGCCGAGGCTGCGGGGCAGCCAGTCGCCGGCCGACAGGCGGACCTCGCGCTGGGCGCCTTCGGGATCTTCGACGGTCAGGGTCGGAGACTGGGCCGCGGCCAGGGCGCGCTCCAGCGCGATCCAGTCGGCGATCGGCGCGCCGTCCACCGCGACCACCCGCTCGCCGGTCCGGACCCCGGCTTGACCGGCCGGCGAGGCCGGCTCGTCGACGCCCACGAGGTTGCTCGGGCGGAACCAGGTCAGCCCGGTGCCCTCGGCGCCATAGCCCTCGGCCGGCGGCTGGTAGCGCAGCTCGAGCAGCGCGCCGGACCGCTGGACCCGGAGCGTCCGGGCCCGCTTGGGATCGTCGGAGAAGGCCGCGTCGACGTCGATCCAGGTCGGGGTCTCGACGCCGTCGACCGCGACGAGCTGATCGCCGGCGCGGATGCCGGCCTCCTCGGCCGCGCTGTCGGGCAGGACGTCGCCCACCTCGCTGATCTCGGTGGGCTCGCCGGCGACGTAGAGGGTCGTGAACAGCGCGACCGGGAACACGAGGTTGAACAGCGGCCCGCCGAACATGATGAGGAAGCGCTGCCAGACCGGCTTGACCGCGAAGGAGCTCGGCGCCTGCTCGACGGGATCGGCGCCCTCGTCCTGGTTGCCGTAGGGATCGGCGCCCTCCATCCGCACGTAGCCGCCGAAGGGCAGCGCCGAGACGCGGTAGTCGGTGCCCCGGAACTCGACCCCGAACAGCCGGCGGCCGAAGCCGAAGGAGTAGACCGGCACGCCGACGCCGAACAGCTTGGCGAAGAAGAAGTGGCCGGTCTCGTGGATGAAGACCAGGGCGCTCACCAAGAACAGCGCCGCGAACAGGTTGCGCGCGCCGTCGACCGACCAGGCGAGCGGCGGACCCGCCGGAGCCGCCTGCGCCACGTCGGGGAGGCCGGCGGCCAGCAGCGCCGCCCCCAAGACGAGCCCCGCCCCAAGCAGCCGGCCCGCGGCGCGGACCTGCCGCCCGCGCTCAAAGGCCAAGATGCCGGCGGTGACGCTGACGTTGAGGCTCTCGAGCTGCCCGGCCAGCGGCACGCTGACAATCTGATCGCAGCGGTCGCGCAGCGTGTGGGTCAGGCCTTTGCCCTCTCCGCCGAGCACGATGGCGAGCGGGCCGGTCATCGGCACCTGGTCGTAGGGCGCGCCGTCCATGTCGGCGCCGATGATGCGGACGCCGGCGCGCCGCAGGGTGGCGAGCGCGCTCGACAGGCCCTCGCGGATCAGCGGCACCTCCTCGGCGCCGCCCATCGCCACGCGGTGCACCACCGGCGTGAGGCCCTTGCCGCGCTGGGTCGGCACCACCACCGCGTGCACGCCCGCGCCGAGCGCAGACCGCAGGATCGCGCCGAGGTTCTGCTCGTAGCTGATCTCGTCGACCAGGATCAGGAAGGGCTCGACCCCCGCCCGATCCAGCTCCGAGAGCAGGCCCTGGGTGCTGTAGCCGGCGAGCTGCACCGCCCACGCGATCACGCCGTTGTGCACGCCGCTCTCGCAGACCCCATCCAGCGACTCGCGCGGCACCCGCTCGATGGGGACCCGGCGCTCGTTGGCGATCTGCAGCAGTTTGGCGACCTTCTCGTCCTCTTTGGCCCGCTCGTCGAGGCAGATCTTGACCACCTTGCGGCGGTTGCGGGTGAGGGCCTCCAGCACGACGTTCCGCCCCTCGAGCTGGTCGAGGTCACCGCTCGGCGCCCGCAGGCGCGGAGCGTCGCCGCGGGGAGGAGACGGCCGCCGACGCTCAGGGCCCGGCGCGTTCTCGTCGGTGCCGGGAGCCGGACGGGGACCGGAGAAATGCGAGGGAGGACCACCACGGGGTGGACCCGGGCGGTACGGAGCAGGGGGACGGCCAGACGGCGCCTTGGGGCGGCGGGGAGGGGCGCTCACAGGACCTTCGCGGCCAGCTCGGCCAGGGGCGAGCGTTCGCCCTTTCGGAGGGTGACATGGCCGGCGATCGGGCTGCCCTTGAAGCGCTCGACCACCGTCGACAGGCCGTTGCTGGCCGCGTCCACGTAGGGGTTGTCGATTTGGTAGGGGTCGCCGGTCAGGACCACCTTGGTCCCCTCCCCTGCGCGGGTGATCACCGTCTTGACCTCGTGGGGCGTGAGGTTCTGGGCCTCATCGACGATCAGGTACTGGCGAGGCAGCGAGCGCCCGCGGATGTAGGTCAAGGCCTCGACCTCGATGTAGCCCTGGTCGATGAGCGGCTGGAAGCTCGGGGTCCGGGGCCCGCCGTGCGCGACGCCGGGCCTGCCGTAGCCGGTGTCGACCGCCGCTCCGCCGACCAGCAGGTCGAGGTTGTCAAAGATCGGCTGCATCCAGGGGTTCAGCTTCTCTTTGAGGTCGCCCGGCAGAAACCCGATGTCGCGGCCGAGCGGGAAGATGGGACGGCTGACCACCAGCCGACGGAACTTCCGGTCGTCGGCGACCAGCTTGAGGCCGCAGGCGATGGCCATCAGCGTCTTGCCGGTGCCGGCGACCCCGTCGAGGGTGACCAGCGACACGCTGTCGTCGAGCAGCAGGTCCAGCGCGAAGATCTGCTCTTTGTTGCGCGGGCTGATGCCCCAGATGCTCTCTTTGCCCCGCCCGACCGCGCGCAGGCGCAGCTTGCGCTCGTCGTAGCGGGCCATCGCCGAGCTGCTCGGGTGGTCGGGCGAGCGGATGATCACAAACTGGTTGGGGTAGAGCCCCCAGGCGGCCGCCTGCTCGGGATCGCAGATCAGGCCGCCCTTCTCGAACAGCTCGCTCACCTTGTCGGCGCCGAGCTCGAGCTCGCGCACGCCGGTGTAGCTCTCCTCGACCTCGGCGTGGGCCGCGTCGCGGTAGTCCTCGGCCTCGATGCCCAGCGCGTCGGCCTTGATGCGCATGTTAGTGTCGCGGGTCACCAGGGTGACCCGCCGGCCCGCCGCCCGGCGCGCGGTGTCGAGGACCGTGGCCAGGATGATGTTGTCGTTCGACGAGGCCCCAAAGCCAGGGGGCAAGATCACCGCCTCGCTGAGCAAGGCGACCCGCAGCGAGCCGCCGCTGTCGAGCGGGACGCCGGTGGCCAGGCTGCCGCGGGCCCGCAGCTCGTCGAGGCTGCGCGAGACGGCGCGGGCGTTCCGGCCGGTCTCGTTGAGGTCCTTCTTGAACCGGTCGACCTCTTCGATGACCGTGATCGGGATGACCAGCTCGTGCTTCGCGAAGCGCTCGATGGAGCGCGGATCGTAGAGCAGCACGTTGGTGTCGAGGAGGAAGATCCGCTGCTGCGCAGAGGAGACGTCAACAACGGAACCGCTCAAGGATCCTCCAGCGCGACCCGGGGGCCGCAAGCGCCGCGCGCCAGGGGTGGCGGGCGGCTCGTCGGAGCGCGACGGCCGGCATCCGGGCTACTCTTCCCCGTCGCCGTCCCCGTCGTCGGCAGGCAGGACGCCCTCACCCACCTGGGCGGCGAGGGCCTCGCGCAGGTGCTTGGCCGGCTTGAACGCCGGCAGCCGCTTGGGGGCGACCGCGACCGGCTCACCGGTCTGCGGGTTCCGCGCCTGGTAAGCGCCGTACTGCTTCACCCGGAAGGAGCCGAAGCCGCGCAGCTCGACCCGTCCTCCGGACTGCAGCGCCTGCTGGAGCTGTCCGAAGAAGACGTCGACCACGGCCTCTGCTTGCTCCCGACTCACCCCACGCCGCTCGGCGAGGGCCTCCACCAACTCCGACCTGGTCATGCGACCCTCCGCTACTCAGAATCACCACGTGGGGAACCGTCCGCGCCGCCCGCGGCCTCGCGGAGGCGCTTGCGCTCGGCCCGGCGCCGCGCGCTCTCGCTCACCGTCGGCGCAGCAGGCGCCGCGGTCTCGTCCGGGGCGGGCTCCGCGGCAGGCGCGGGGGCCGGGACCGCAGGGGCCGGGGCCCCCTTGGCGAGCACCGGCGCGGCGGGCTTGGACAAGCCCGGCGCCGCGGGGGCCGGCGCGGCCTTGACCAAGCTGGCCCCCGCCGGGGACGGGGCGACCGCCGGCGCGGCGGAGGCCGCCTGCTCTGCGCCCGCCGCCGCGGCGGCCTCGGCCTTGTGCACGCTGGCGGCCAGCGGGCTGACCAAGCGCTCGAGCCAGGGCTTGAGGTCCTGCATCACGAGGATGGTCGGCGCCGCGACATAGACCGTCGAGTAGGTCCCGACGAAGACGCCGATGCAGATCGCGATCGAGAAGGTCTGGATGACCGGACCGCCGAGGAACATGAACGCGACCATGGCGATCAAGGTCGTGAACGAGGTGGCGATGGTCCGCCCCAAGGTCTCGTTGACCGAGTCGTTGATCAAGCGCTCCATGTCGGCGCGGCGGTAGCGGCGCATGTTCTCGCGCACGCGGTCGTAGATGATGATGGTGTCGTTGATCGAGTAGCCGACGATGGTCAGCAGCGCGCCGACGATCGACAGGTTGAACTCGTGGCGGGTGATGACGAAGATGCCCACCGTGATGGCCACGTCGTGGAACAGCGCGATGACCGCGCCCGGGGCGAAGGTGACGTCAAAGCGGAAGCCGACGTAGACCAGGATGAGCCCGAGGGTCGCGAGCAGCGCCAGAGCGCCCTTGCTGCGCAGGTCACCGCCGACCTTGGGGCCGACGGCGTCGACGCGGTCGGTGACCACGCCGCGGCCGGGGAAGACCGCCTCGATCGTCTTGGTCACCTCTTCGGTCACGCCGGGGAGGTTGATCTCGACGGTGTTCTCGTCGGGCGAGTCGCCGACCTTGACGCCAGGGATGCCCGCGAGCGCCTCGCCGAGCTCGGCCTCGTCGCGGTCGATGCCCGTGTAGCGGACGCGCATCCGCGCGCCGACCTGCGCGTCAAACACGCTCTCTTCGATGAAGTCGGGGCCGTACTTGGCCTTGAGCGCCGTCTCGACCTGGGTGCGGAGCCCCTCGGTGCCGAAGGTCGTGTCTTGGATCCGGACGACGTACTGGCTGCGCTCCTCGCTCCCGACCTGCTGCACCGCGTCTTCGGACAGCCCAAGCTGCCCGAGCGCGCCGCGCACCTCGTCGATGCGGGTCGGCTGCTCAAAGTGCAGCTCAATCTCGGTGCCACCGGTGAAGTCGATGCCCCAGTTGGGGCCGCGGACGAAGAACAGGACCATGCTCGCGACGACCGCGAGGAGGGAGAAGACGGCCGCGACCTTCCGCTTCCCAACGAAGTCGATGGAGGTGCCTGGCTTGATGAATTGCATCGGTGGTCCTGCGGCCCGTCAGATGGAGAGCCGCGCCGAGGCCTTCCGGGTGAGGAAGTCCATCAAGGTGCGCGACACGAAGATGCCAGTGTAGAGCGTGCTGATGATGCCGATCATCAGCGTCACCGCGAAGCCGCGGATCGGCCCGGTGCCGTAGGTGTAGAGCACAACGCCGGCGATCATCGTGGTGATGTTGGAGTCCAACACACCCCAGAGCGCCTTGTCGAAGCCGGTGTCGGTGGCCGCGCGGCTGTTGCGGCCCAGCCGCAGCTCTTCGCGGATGCGCTCGTAGATGACGATGTTGCAGTCGACCGCCATACCAATGGTCAGCGCGATGCCCGTGATGCCCGGCAGGGTCAGGGTGGCGCCGGCCGCCGCCATCATCGCGAAACCGAACAGCACGTTGAGCATGATGGCGATGATGCTGACGAGGCCCGCCATCCGGTAGTAGGACAGCATGAACAGCACGACGAGCCCAAAACCGATGCCAGTGGCGAGCTTTCCGTCGCGGATGGCGTCGGCCCCCAGGCCCGGGCCGATCTGGCGCTTGCCGCCGATGGTGACCGGCGCCGGCAGCGAGCCGGTGCGGAGGACCAGGGCGAGGTTGCTCGCCTCGAGGAACTGCTGCTGGCCGCTGCCCGCGCCCATCGAGATGCTCGCGGTGCCGCCCAAGATGGCCTGCTTGATGCTCGGCGCCGAGCGCACCTGCCCGTCGAGGATGATGGCGAAGCGCCGGCCGACGTTCTTCTCGGTGATCTCGGCGAACTTACGGGCGCCCAGGGGCTTGAACTGGATGATGACCTCGTAGTCGGCCATCTGCCCCTGCGCGGTCGTGGCGCTGTTGATGTCATCGCCCGCGATCATCACCTCGTCGATGACGATGTAGATGAGGTCGGGGTTGTCGGCGCGGCGCAGCTTGTTGTCCTCGCCGCGCACGTACTCGAACATGAGGCGGCGGTTCGGGGGCAGCTTGCCCCCGCGCCAGAGGTGCTCGTTGAGCTCGTCATCGCTGAGGAAGGCCTCGGGCGCGAGCTGGGCCTTGGCCTCTTCGATCAAGCGGAGCATGGCCGGCTGGTCTTTCGACAGCTCTTCGTCGACCATCTTGAACTCGAGCAGCGCGGTGGTGCCGATGGCCTCGGCCGCCTGGCTCGGGTCGACGAGGCCCGGGATCTGCACGCTGATCCGGTTCTCGCCCTGCCGCACGATGCTCGGCTCGCGCACGCCGGTCTCGTCGATCCGGTTGCGGAGGGTCTCGAGCGCCTGCTCGACCGCGCTCTCGCGGATGGACTTCGCTTCGGCGTCGGTCAGGCGGTAGGTCAGCCACTCGACCCCGCCCTCGGTGACGTTGTTGTTGTACTCGTACCGCGGGAAGCGCTTCTCCATGAACGCGGTCGTGTCGCTCAAGCCCACGCCCACCTCGGGCTGGAGCATGACCACGGCCTCGCCCGGGCGCTTCCGCACGTCGCGGAGGCCGACGCCGTCCCGGCGGGCGCTCTCGCGGATGGGCAGCAGCTCGCGCTTCACCACCGAGTCGAGCGCGGCGTCCACGTCGACCTCAAGCGAGAGGTCGAGGCCGCCCTGCAGGTCGAGCCCGAGGCTCAGCCGGGCGTCGGCGATGAGGAAGTCGAACCAGCGCTCCTCAGCCTTCTCGGCCTTCTTGCCCGACTCGAGCTCGGCGACCTGGGCCTTGGCCCGGTCTGCCGCGCTCGGCTCGATGAAGATCGTCGGGTACAGGGTCCAGCCGGCCCAGACCACGCTGAGGACGATGATGACGACGCGGGTCCACCAGGTGCCGGACATGGTTCAGCCCTTGGCGGGGGCGTCGCCGCCCGACCGCCGCTTGATGGCCGATCGGTCGACCGTGACCCGCACGCCTTGCGCGATCTCGAGCACCACCACCTCGGCCTGGACCTCGTGGATGGTGCCGTGCAGCCCGGTGGCGCTGATGACCGCGTCCCCCTGCTGCAGCGAGGCCAGCAGCGCCTGGTGCTGCTTCTGCTCGTTCTGCTGCGGCCGGATCACCAAGAAGTAGACCACCGCGAAGATGGCGATGGGCAGGCCAAACTGGCCGAGCATGGCCGAGACGCCGCCAGGAGCGGCGGCCGGGGCCTGGGCGAGCAGGCCCACGAGGCCCACCGCGTCGTTCGAGGTGAGCGGAGCGAGGAGGTTGAACATCAGGGCGTCGAGGGCCTCAAGAGTAGGCGCCGGGGGGCAGGCTGGCGCGGACGGCCTCGGCCTGCATCGCGGCGAGCGCGTCTGGGCCGTCGATGATGGCGGCGCGCAGCCGCCGCATCAGGCCCAGGTAGTAGGCGAGGTTGTGCAGGGTGAGCAGCCGATGCCCCAGCAGCTCGTCAGACAAATAGAGGTGGCGCAGGTAGGCGCGGGAAAAGTGGCGGCAGGTGTAACACGAGCAGCCCGGATCCAAGGGCGCCGGGTCGTCCTTGAAGCGCGCGTGCTTGATGCTCATGCGCCCGAGCGACGAGAAGACCTGCCCGTTGCGGGCGTTGCGGGTCGGCAGCACGCAGTCGAAAAGGTCCACGCCCCTGCGCACGGCCTCGACGAAGTCAATGGGGTAGCCCACCCCCATCAGGTAGCGCACCTTGTGCGCCGGCAAGCGCGGGGCGACCACCTCGACCATCCCGAGCAGTTCGTCGGTCGGCTCCCCCACCGAGAGGCCGCCGATGGCGTAGCCGTCCAGGTCCATCGCCGCGAGCTCATCGGCGTGCTCGGCGCGCAGGTCAGGGAAAAAGCCCCCCTGCACGATGCCCAGCAGGGCGGTGCGCTCGGGGTGCTGACGGGCGGCGAGGCAGCGCTTGAGCCAGCGGGTCGTGCGCTGGGTGCTGGCCGCGACCCGATCCCGACCGGCGGGCCACTCGATGCACTCGTCGAAGGCCATCGCCATGTCGACGCCGAGGTTCTCTTGGATGCGGACGCACACCTCGGGCGAGAGCATGCGGTACTGGCCATCTTTGGGCGTACGGAACCGCACGCCCTCTTCGGTGACCTTCGCCAGCTCTTTGAGCGAGAAGACCTGGTAGCCGCCCGAGTCGGTGAGGATGGGGCCATCCCAGCCCATGAAGCGGTGCAGGCCGCCCAGATCGCGGATGGTCTCGTCACCAGGACGCACCCAGAGGTGCATCGTATTGGCGAGGATGACGTGCCCGTCGATGCTGCGCAGCTCGTCAGGGGTCATGCCCTTGACCGTGCCGTAGGTCCCCACCGGCATGAACGCCGGGGTGGGGATGGGGCCGTGCGGGGTCTGCAGCGTGCCGGCGCGGGCCGCGCCGCAGGCGGCCTCGAGCGTGTAGGACAGGGCGGACAAGCGGGCGCTCCGGAGCGGGTCGGCGCCAGAGCGCTGGCGGCGAGCGGGCGGCGCCCTATCCAACCGCCCCGGCGCTGTCCCCCTCGGCAGGCCCCCCGTCCGCGGCCCGGGCCAAGAGCATCGCGTCGCCGTAGCTAAAGAAGCGGTAGCGGGACGCGACGGCCTCGGCGTAGGCGGCCCGCACCCGCTCGGTCCCCGCAAAGGCCGAGACCATCATCAGCAGGCTGCTCTGGGGGAGGTGCAGGTTGGTGAGCAGCAGGTCGACCGCCCGAAAGCGGTAGCCCGGGCGGATGAAGATCCGCGTCACGCCGGGCCCCGCGCGCACCGCGCCGTCGGGCTCCGCCGCGCTCTCCAGCGCCCGCGCCGAGGTGGTGCCGACCGCGACCACCCGACCGCCGCGGGCCCGGACCTCGGCCAGCTGGGCGGCGCACGCGGCCGAGATGTCGAAGCGCTCCTCGTGGAGCAGCCCGGCGTCAAGGTCCTGCGGGCGCAGGTTCCGGAAGGTGCCCGCGCCCACGTGCAGGGTCAGGCGGGCGAGCCCGACGCCACGCCCGGCCAGGGCGGCGAGCAGGGCCGGCGTCAGGTGCAGGCCCGCCGTCGGCGCGGCGACCGCCCCGGCCGGTCCGGCGTACACGGTCTGGTAGCGCACCGCGTCGGCCTCTTCGGCGGGGCGGCCCAGGTAGGGCGGCAGGGGCACCTCCCCCGCGGCGGCCATCAGCGCGGCGGCCGAGGGCGCGCAGGCCACCGTCGAGGTGCCGTCCTCCCCCATGCCCATCCAGCGGAGCTGGCCGACGATCTGCCCGCTGGCGTTGATCACGTCCAGCTCTTCACCGACGCGCAGCCGCCGCGCCGGGCGGACCAGGGCCGGGCCGAGGTCGTCGTCCGACAGCAGCAGCGCCTCGATCGCCGCGCCGCTGCGGCGCCGGGCCCGGAGCCGGGCCGACAGCACGCGGGTGTCGTTGACCACGAGCAGGTCACCCGCGCCGAGCAGCGCGGGCAGGTCCCGCACCGCGCGGTGGACGAGGCCCGGACCGCTGAGGTCCATCAGCCTGCCGCCGTCGCGCTCGTCAGGGGGATGGCGTGCGATGAGCTCGTCTGGCAGGTCATAGTCGTACGCGAGCAGGCGCGGGTCTTGCGCCTGTCCTTCGGGTCGCTCGCCCGCCATGCGTCCTCCCTTCCGGTCACCCGCGACCGCGCCGCCGGCGTCGGTTATCGCGCCGCCCCCGCAGGGCGCGCGCCCGCACGGCCAAACTCGCCGCCCGCACCGCCGGAGATCCCATGAGCACCCCGAATTCCCCCCGCATCCCGCAGGATGAGGCTCGCTCGGGCCGCCGCACGACCGTCCGCCGCCCGACCGATCCGGCGCCCGCGCCCGCTGCGGCGGCCCCGGCGCCCGCGCCCGCCCCGGCGCCGGCCCCCGCCCACGCCCACGCAGGCGGCCCCGGTCTGGCCCCCCGCACCCGCCGCGCGCCCCCCCCCTCGGCGGGGGGGGGGGGCGTCGACCTGCGCGACCCCCACGAGCCCCGCCGCGACGGCGCGGCGCGGATGG
>JBJONS010000778.1:0-9186 GCA_046051725.1 Pseudomonadota bacterium
CCTGAAAAGCCCGGCGGGGACGCCGAGGGCGCCGGCGGACTGGGCGCGGCCCCGAACCGCGAGGAGGCCGCCTCTCCAGCGCCGCCGCCGCCGGCCGACCCCGTGCACGGGGCCGACGCCCCGGCCCGCGCCCGCACCGACGCCGACGACGCGGCCGCTGTGCCCGCGGGCTTCGGCAGCACGGGCAGCGCCCAGTATGGGCAGAACGAGCAGCTCGCCGAGGCGCAGCTGCGGTCGACCGAAGACATCGTGGTGGTCGCGAAACAAGCGGCGCGCAAGGGCACGGCCCGGCCGAGCGCGCGCCCCGCGCCGGCCCCGCCGGCGGCGGCCGCTGCGCCCGCGGGCGGCGGCTGGGCGCCGGCCACCGACGCTGCGGTGACCGAAGAGGCGGACGAGGCCGCGCCCGCGCCCAAGGCCTCGGCCCCTCGCGACGAGCGGTCCAACGCCAGCGAGAAGAAGAAGGACGAGGCGAAGCCCGCGCCGCCCGAGGGGGCCGCGCTGCGCGCCGCCCACCCCGAGCTGGGCCCGACCTGGGACAGCGCCGCCCGGGCCCGTGCGCGGGGGGACCGCGCCGGCCTCCGCGGGCTGCTCGACCCGCTGCTGGCCCACGCCGACCCTGAGGTCGCCGCCGAGGCGGCCATCCAGCTCGCCCGCGACGCGCTGCGCGCCGGCGATCCGGCCCTGGCCCTGCGCGACGCCGAGGCCGGCCTCGCCCGCGGTGGCTCGAGCGCGGCCCGCCGCGAGCAGCTGCGGGCGCTGCGCGCCGAGGCCCTGACCCGCCTCGGTGACCCCGAGCGGGCCACCCCGTCGAACTCCGGCGGCTGAGGCCGCGGGTTAGCCGCGGACATGGCCGCACCGACGCCCACCGCCAGCCTCGCCCGCATGATCGCCTCGCTCGCCCTGCCCGCGGCCGAGCTCGAGCGGCTCGCCGCCCTGCACTTCCGCGACGCGGGCCACGGTTTTGACGCCTTCGGGCTCAGCCCCGACCACGTCGCGCTCGGCGAGAGCGTCGTGCTGCCGCTCTATCAGCGATACTTCCGTGTGCGCAGCGTCGGCGCCCACCACATCCCCCGCAGCGGGCCGGCGGTGCTCGCCGCCAACCACTCGGGGAACGTCCCGGTCGACGGCATGTTGATCTGGACCGACGTGCTGCGCCAGACCAACCCGCCCCGGGTGGTGCGGCCGATCGCCGACCACTTCGTCCCGGCCTTGCCGTTCATCGGCACCTTCTTCGCCCGGGGCGGCATGGTCGGCGGCTCCCGCGGCAACGCCCAGACCCTGCTCGAGGCCGGCGAGCTGCTCCTCATCTTCCCTGAGGGCACGCCGGGGATCCTCAAGCCCTTCCGCGAGCGCTACCAGCTCCGCCGCTTCCGCGAGGGGCACGCCGAGATGGCCATCCGGCACGGCGCGCCGATCGTGCCGGTCGGCGTGGTCGGCGGCGAAGAGCAGCTCCCCGCCCTGTTCTTGAGCAAGCGCCTCGGCAAGCCCTTCGGCGTGCCGGCGGTGCCGATCCCGGCCGTTCCCCTCCCCTTGCCGGTGCGCTACCACCTCTACTACGGCGATCCCATCCCCGTGCACGAGCGCTACCGGCCCGACGAGGCCGACGACCCGGCCGTGGTGCGGGCGGTGTGCGCAGAGGTCCAGGCGGCGGTCCACGCCCTCATCCAGCGCGGGCTGCGGGAGCGGCCGGGCGTCTTCTCCTGAGCGCAGCCGCCCGCCCCTCCGCCCCGGACCCTGGTCCCGGCGCGGGCGGCGGGCGCCGGAGCCCCCGTGTCCCAGGCTGATCGGCCCTCCTCACCCGCCCACGGCCCCACCTCCCCCTTGCTCGTGCACCCGAGCTGGGCCGAGCAGGGCCGCCGCGTGCTGGTCACCGGCGCGAGCACCCCGCTGGGCGAGCGGCTGGTCCGCACGCTGCTCAACGACTCGCGCGTCGAGCACGTCATGGCCATCACCGCCGAGCCCGCGGACCAGGGCCTGGTGACCGATCCCGACCCCGACCGCCTCTCGGTCGTGCAGGTCGACATGGAGAAAGAGCGGCGCATCCGCAACCTGCTCTTCGGCCCGGCCCGCGACCGCGGCATCGACTGCGTGGTGCACCTCGCCCAGCACCGCTCGGCCCACGCCCGGGGCAGCCGGGTGCACGCGTTCAACGTCGAGAGCCTCCGGGCGATGCTCGAGCTGGCCGAGCGCCACCCGACCATCCGCCGGATCGTCGTCCGCAGCGATGTGGCGGTCTACCAGGTGCAGCGCGACCTCCCCGTCCTCATCGGCGAAGACCACCCGCTGAACCTCGGCGGCGGCGCGCCCCAGTGGGTCCAAGACCGGGTCGAGGCCGACGTGACCGCCTGCGCGCGCATGGGCATGACCGCGCTCGAGGTCGTGGTGCTGCGGATGGCCGAGGTGCTCGCCCCAGGCACTGGCAGTCAGCTCTTTGATTATCTTGAGAGCGCGGTCTGCCTGCGCCCCGCCGGCTACGACCCGATGATCAACCTGCTGACCACCGAGGACGCCTGCACCGCGCTCACCAAAAGCATCTTTAGCGACGCGCAGGGCGTCTTCAACGTGCCAGGCGCTGACACCTTGCCGCTGAGCGCGGCCATCCGGTCGTGGGGGCGCCTGGGCCTGCCGGTCCCCGGCGGCTGGATGGACCCGCTCTACCGCTGGCGCAGCGCGCTGACCGGCCACGACTTCCGCTACTCGATGAACCGGCGCCGCTTCCACTACTCAGGCGTGCTCGACGGCAGGCGCGCGCGAGAGGTGCTGCTCTACGTGCCGGCGCAGCCCATCGAGTGGCCGGTCGACCCGCTCGGCGACGAGCTGGGCGGCGCGGGCGGCGGCTGAGCCCGGCCCGCTGGTCAGAAAGGCGCCAGGACCGGCCGAAGAGAGGGGCGAGCGGTTAGCCCGCCCCGGCCTGCAGCCTGGAGGGCCCATGACCGCCCAGTTCCCCGCCCGCGCCCCCTCCGAGACGACCGCCTTGACCCTGGCCTCTGTGGCGGGGACGCGCGGGGCCCTCCGCTGGGTCGCCCCGCTCTGCTTCGCGCTGGCCTGCGGCGGGGCCAAAGACGACGAGGCCGGGGACACCGCCGGTGAGAGCGACGGCGGGGACGCCGCATCCGACGGCGGTGCCGGCGAGGACGGCGGCGCCGCACCCTGCCCCGACATCGTGCCCGAAGAGTACCGCTTCATCTGGGACTGCGCGCTGAACTCCTGCCCTGGCGGCCCGCTCATCTACAACTACGCCACCGGCGAGAGCCGGGCCGACGGCAGCATCGAGATCGCCGAGCAGTGGTTCGTGTTCACCAGCGGCGGGGCCTGCGTCGACACCTTCCAGATCACCGGCCAGGCCTCGGACCTCGACCCCAACGAGCTGCGCTGCAGTGGCTGCGAGGGGGTCTACGAGGTCGAGTGGACCATGACCACCGGCAACACCTGCCAGCTGTCGTGGGGCGGGCTGTTCATCGACGACAACGACAACATCGAGGGCCCCTACGCGGGCTACCTGATGTTCGACACGCACACCGCCTTTGGCGACCGCAACCCCGACAACGCCGCGCTGGTCGTCGGCTCGCCGGTCGAGGGCCGCACGGCCTACCTCAACCCCGACTGGGGCCGCGGCACCGCCACCCCCGCCGCGGCTGACCAGCCCGCCGGCCCGCCCGAGACCTACACCTGGACCAACGGGGGCCTGTGCGCCAACGGCGGCGCGATGACCGCGGCCGGCGGCGCGGTGGTGCTCCCGGGCACCGGCCCGCTGCTCGACCCGGCCGGCCGCTTCAGCCTGCCGGCGCCCGGCGCCCGGTGAGGTCGACGCCGCAGAGCCCGCGCGCGCCCTTCGGCGGGCCGCGCCGCCCCGCCTTGACGTCCACGCGCCCGCGCGCGCAGCGGCGCTGAGGGCGCATCGTGCTCTTCCACACGCTCGACTACGTCATCTTTTTGGCGCTGACGGTCCTGCTGTACTGGGGCCTGCCCCGGGGCTGGCGCGTGGGCCTGCTCGGCGTGGCCTCGCTGGCCTTCTACGCTTCGTGGAGCCTCATCTACCTGCCGGTGATGCTCATGGTCGTCGGCGTGGCCTGGCTCGGCGGGCGCTGGCTCGGGACCTGGCACCGCTTCACCGGGCACGGCTGGCGGCGGGCGGCGGTGATGGGGCTGCTGCTGCTGCCCCTGGTCTTCTTCAAGTACTGGGACTGGATCGCCGAGAACATCGAGATGGTGGGCGCACTGGTCAAGCAGACCTGGGCCTTGCCGCGCGTCGCGATGCCCCTGCCGGTCGGCGTCTCGTTCTTCACCTTCCAAGCCATCGCCTACCTCATCGACGTGGGCCGGGCGGCCGAGCAGGGCAAAGACGCGTCTGAGCCATCGCTCTGGCGCTTTACCACCTTTCAGACCTTCTTCCCGCAGCTGGTCGCCGGCCCGATCGTGCGCGGCCACGAGCTGCTGCCGCAGATCCTGCGCCCGCCGGCGCTGCGCGAGCACCAGATCGGCGCGGGGGTGCTGCGCATCTGCCGGGGCATGGCCAAGAAGCTGCTGATCGCCGACCCGCTGCGGCTCGGCATGATCGACCCGATCTTCAACGACCCGGCGGCCTTCACCGGGGTCGAGCGCTGGGTGGCGCTCTACGCCTACACCCTGCAGATCTACGCCGACTTCTCGGGCTACACCGACATCGCCATCGGATCGGCGCGGCTCTTTGGCATCGAGCTGCCCGAGAACTTCCGTCGGCCCTACCTTGCGACCTCGGTCTCTGAGTTCTGGCGCCGCTGGCACATCACCCTCTCGGACTGGATCCGCGACTACCTGTACTTCCCCTTGGGTGGCAGCCAGGGCGGCGAGCTCCAGACCTACCGCAACCTCATGATCACGCTGGTGATCATCGGCGTTTGGCACGGCGCGAGCTGGAACTTTGTGCTCTACGGCCTGCTGCACGGCGCGGTGATGGTGCTGGAGCGCTGGCGCCGCAAGCGCGCCGAGCGGTCCAGCACCCCAGCGCCCGCCGCGCTCGGCTTGGCCTGGCGCTGGGCGCTGACCTTCCACTTCGTCGTGCTGGCGCGGATCTTGTTCCGGACCGACGACCTGGCCAGCGCGGCAGACTTCACCGCCGGCCTCACGGAGATCGAGCTGCTGCTGCCCCGCTTCAGCCCGACCGTGTGGGCGATCTTCGCGCTGGGCTGGCTGCTGCACTTCACGCCCGAGGCCTGGCCCGGCCGGGCCGAGGCCTGGGCCCAACGCCAGACCACTTGGCTCTGGGTGGGGGTCGCGGCGGCGACAGGCGCGATGGCGATGGTCATGAGCAGCGGAGAGCAGCTCGCCTTCGTGTACTACCAGTTCTGACCCAGACCGATCACCGTAGACTCGCGCCGTCGCACCGACCGGATTCGACCGCCCCGCCGGACCCGCCGGCGCGCCGGCTGTCGTAGGATGCGCCACCCCGCCAGGGGGTCGCGCGATCCGGCGGCCGAGGGCGCGGGCGCCGGCCCTCCGCCGGCGCGGGCGCGGGGGCAGCACGAGGGAGCAGGGCATGGCAGAGCACAGCGAGGCCGCGGCAGGCCTCCTCATCGGCGTCCCGCGCGAGCGCGCCACCGGGGAGCGCCGCGTCGCGGCCAGCCCCGACAGCGTGAAGCGCCTCATCACCAAGCTCGGCTTCCGGGTGCAGATCGAGGCCGGGGCCGGGGTCGAGGCGGGCTTCACCGACGCCGCCTACGCCGCGGCGGGCGCCGGGATCGTCGATCTCGCCGCCGTCTGGGGCCAGAGCGATCTCGTGCTCAAGGTCAACCCGCCCCTGCTCGACCCGGCCGCGGGCGTCGACGAGCTGGCCGGCGCCCGCCGGGGCCTCACGCTGGTCTGCCCGGTGCAGCCGGCCCAGAACAAGGCGCTGGTCGAGCGCATGGCCACGCTGGGCCTCACGGTGCTGGCCCTCGACTGCGTACCGCGGATCACCCGCGCGCAGAAGAGCGACGTGCTCAGCAGCATGGCCAACATCGCCGGCTACCGGGCGGTGATCGAGGCGGCCCACCGCTTCGGCGGCTTCTTCGGCGGCCAGATGACCGCCGCCGGCAAGTCCCCGCCGGCCAAGGTGCTGGTCATCGGCGCCGGGGTCGCCGGCCTCGCCGCCATCGGCGCCGCGCGCAGCCTCGGCGCGGTCGTGCGGGCCTTTGACGTCCGCCCGTCGGTCCGCGAGCAGATCAACAGCATGGGCGCCGAGTTCCTCACCGTCGAGCTCGACGAGAGCGGCGAGGGCGCCGGCGGCTACGCCAAGACCATGTCGCCCGCGTTCATCGCCGCCGAGATGGCGCTGTTCCGGGCCCAGGCCAAAGAGGTCGACGTCGTCATCACGACCGCCCTCATCCCCGGCCAGCCGGCGCCCGAGCTGTGGACCGCGGACATGGTCGAGAGCATGAAGCCGGGCTCGGTGGTGGTCGACCTGGCCGCCGCCCAGGGCGGCAACTGCAAGCTGACCGTGCCCGGCGCGGTGACCGAGGTCCACGGCGTGCACCTCATCGGGTACACCGACCTGACCAGCCGGCTGCCGACCGTCTCGTCGCGCTTCTTCGCCAACAACATCGTCAACCTGCTCGAAGACATGGGCGGCGCGACGAAGTGGCGGGTCAACCTCGACGACGAGGTGGTGCGCGGCTGCATCGTCTTGCACGAGGGCGCGCTGCTGTGGCCGCCGCCCCGGCCGCCGGCCCCGCCGACCCCGGCCGCAGCCCCGCCGGTCAAGGCGCCGGCCCAGGCCCCGGTGCACGCCCACCCGCCGACCGGCCAGAGCCGCTGGGGCCCGGTGGTGGCGCTGGTGCTCGGCGCCGCGGCGCTCGGCCTGTCCTTCGTCGCGCCCGCCGGCTTCGTGCAGCAGCTCACCGTCTTCACGCTGTCCTGCGTGGTCGGCTGGCAGGTCATCTGGAGCGTGAACCACGCGCTCCACACGCCGCTGATGAGCGTCACCAACGCCATCTCCGGGATCATCATCGTCGGCGGCGTGCTCCAGGCGGGCGCCGAGCCCACGAGCCTCGCCGGGGTGCTGGGCGCGGTCGCCGTGCTCATCGCCAGCGTCAACATCGCCGGTGGCTTCCTGGTCACCTCCCGCATGCTCCAGATGTTCCGGAAGAGGTCCTGATGCCGCTCGCCGCCCTCGACCTGCGCCACCCGCAGTCCATGGCCTACCTGTTGGCGGGCCTGCTGTTCGTCTTCGCCCTCGGCGGGCTCGCCAGCCAAGAGTCGGCCCGCCGCGGCAACCTCTACGGCGTCATCGGCATGGCCCTGGCGCTCATCGCCACTCTGCTCGACCCGAGCGTCGGCAGCTACGGGGTCATCCTCGGCGCGGTCGCCGTCGGCGGCGTGGTCGGCGCCGTGCTGGCCAAGCGCGTCGAGATGACCTCGATGCCCGAGCTGACCGCCGCGCTGCACAGCTTCGTCGGGCTCGCCGCCGTGCTCGTCGGCCTCAGCTCGTACCTGCGGCCGGGCAAAGAGATGACCTCCGCCGAGGGCATCGTGCACGCCATCGAGATCACGCTCGACGTGGCCATCGGCGCGCTCACCTTCACCGGCTCGGTCATCGCCTGGGGCAAGCTGCAGGGGCGCATCTCGGGCAAGGCCCTGCTGCTGCCGGGCCGGCACGCCCTCAACCTCACCCTGCTCGCGGTCATCGTCGGCGGCGGGGCCGCGGTGGCCCTCGCCGGGCACGGCGGCGCGGCGCTGGGCCTCAGCGGCTTTGGCTGGCTGCTGGTCATCGTCGGCGTGGCCAGCGTGCTCGGCGTGCACCTCGTGATGGCCATCGGCGGCGCCGACATGCCGGTCGTGGTCAGCCTGCTCAACAGCTACTCGGGCTGGACCGCCGCCGCCGCCGGCTTCATGCTCGGGAATGACCTGCTCATCGTCACCGGCGCGCTGGTCGGCAGCTCGGGCGCCATCCTCAGCATCATCATGTGCCGGGCGATGAACCGCAGCATCCTCAACGTGGTCTTCGGCGGCTTCGGCGCGACCCCGGCCGCCGCCGGCGCGACCGAGGTGCTCGGCACCCAGACCGAGATCCAGGTCGATGAGCTCGCCGAGGTCTGCGCCGAGGCCAAAGAGGTCATCATCGTGCCCGGCTACGGCATGGCGGTCGCCCAGGCCCAGCGCGTGGTCGACGACTTCGCCAAGGCCCTCCAAGGCCGCGGCGCGCGGGTGCGCTTCGCCATCCACCCGGTCGCCGGGCGGCTGCCCGGCCACATGAACGTGCTGCTCGCCGAGGCCGGCGTGCCCTACGACGTCGTGCTCGAGATGGACGAGATCAACGAGGACTTCCCCGAGACCGATCTGGTGCTGGTCATCGGGGCCAACGACATCGTCAACCCCTCGGCCCAGACCGACCCGGGCTCGCCCATCGCCGGGATGCCGGTGCTCGAGGCCTGGAAGGCGCGGATGACGGTCGTGCTCAAGCGCGGCAAGGGCGCGGGCTACGCCGGAGTCGAGAACCCGTTGTTCTTCCTCGACAACACCCGGATGTACTACGGCGACGCCAAGAAGAGCATGGAGCGGCTGGTGCTGGCGCTCAAGGCCGCCGAGGCGGCCTGAGCCCCGGCAGCCACCGGAGGACGCAGATCCGGCCCTGGACGCAAAAGGGGGGGTGGAGATAGCCTTGACGGCGCAAGGCCGGCGCTGAGCGCCCGTCGAGCTCCCCGCGCCGCTCCGGTCCCGCCCATGCCCCCGTCTGACGTCCACGCCCTCGAGCTCGGCCGCCTCCTGCGCTTCGTCGGCGGGCTGGCGGCGGCGGTGCTCGTCGTCTACGCCCTCCCGGGCACCGACGCGCTGCGCCCCTGGCTGCCCGGCGAGCCAGTCCCCCTCCTCCGCTTCGTGAAGGGCGAGGGCAAGGTGACCGAGGACGAGCGCGGCCTGCAGGCCCACGACCAAGCCGCGCCGATGCAGGCCGACACCGGCGCCCCTCCCGAGGGCGCGGCGCCCCCGCTGCCCGCCGAGGCGCTGGCCGATGCCGCCCCGGCCGGGCCCGAGGCGCCGGCTGCGCCCGACGCCGAGGGGGCCGAGGCCGCCCCCGACGACGCGCCGCCGGCCGCGCCCGGGGCCCCCGCCTACGCCAGCCCGGCAAGGGCAAGCTGCAAGACCGCAAGCCGGCGGTCGGCACCCCGCTCGAGGTGCCCCCGGGCGCGCTGGACGCTTGGCACGCCGCCTTGCGGGCCGCCGACCGCAAAGAGC
>JBJONS010000779.1:0-3920 GCA_046051725.1 Pseudomonadota bacterium
CGCCCGCGCCCACGGCCTGTGGATCGTCTGCGGCTACCCCGAGCGCTACCTGCACCCCGGCCGCACCGGGCCGAACGGCCGTCCGCTGGCCAGCCTCTTCAACAGCGCGCTGGTCGTCAACCCCGAGGGCGAGCTGGTCACCAGCTACCGCAAGGTGCTGCTCTACGAGCTCGACAAGAGCTGGGCGACGGCGGGCTGGCGCCGGGTGGTCGTGCCGAGCCCGCTGGGCCGCATGGTCCCCGGCATCTGCATGGACCTCAACGACGACGAGTTCATCGCCTTTGTGCACAGCGCCGAGGCGAAGCTGCTGCCCTTCTGCACCAACTGGCTGCTCGAGCCCGGCGCCGAGCTGCACCGCTACTGGGCCGACCGGCTCGACGGCTGGGATGGCTGGATGGTCGCCGCCAACACCTGGGGCCAAGACCGCGGCACCCGCTTCGCCGGCCGCTCGGCCATCCTCGGGCCCGGCGGCGTGGTGGTGGCCGAGGCGCCGGCCGAGGGCGACGCGGTGCTGGTCTACGACACCGCGCGCTGGTCGGCGGGCAAGCAGCGCTGAGGCGGCCTCGACAGTGGCCTCAGGCACGTCATCTTCGGCGACTGTGCCAATGTGAAGCGGCGGTGCGGTAGCATCCCGCCGCCCCCATGGACCGCGGTTTCGCAGATGAGCCTGTACCTCGACAACGCCGCCAGCGCGCCCCCCACGCCCGACGTCATCGCCCGGATGGCCGAGGTGGAGCGGGACCTGCCCGCCAACCCGAGCTCGGTCCACCAGGTCGGGCAGCGCGCCGCCCGGGCCATCGAGCGCACCCGCGGCCAGCTCGCCACCCACCTCAGCTGCGAGCCCGACCAGGTCGTCTTCACCGGGGGCGCCACCGAGGCCAACAACCTCGCCGTGCAAGGCGCCCTGAAGGCCGCGCTGCGCGCCGCGGGCGCCGGCCTGCACCCGCGCTTGGCCCCCGGCGCCCGCCCGCACGTGGTGGCCTCGGCGGTCGAGCACCCCTCGGTGCGCGGCCTGCTGCGCGCGCTGGCCGACCGGCGCGACATCGACGTCGACTGGCTGCCGGTCGACCGCGAGGGCCGGGCCCTGCCCGAAGAGCTGCACCGCCTGCTGCGCCCCGAGACGGTGCTGGTCAGCGTGATGCACGTCAACAACGAGGTCGGCACCACCCAGCCGCTGTCGCGCATCGGCAAGGTCTGCCGGGCCCACCGGGTGCTCTTCCACAGCGACGCGACCCAGAGCTTCATGAAGCTGCCCACCGACGTCGACGCGCTGCAGGTCGATCTGCTCACGGTGGCCGCCCACAAGCTGCACGGCCCCAAGGGCGTGGGCGCGCTCTACGTGCGCCCCGGCGTGCGCCTCGAGCCCCTCATGTTCGGCGGCGGCCACGAGGGCGGGCTGCGGCCCGGCACCCAAAACACCGCCGCCATCGCTGGCTTCGGCGCGGCGATCGAGGGCTTCACCGTGCCTGAGGCCGCGCGGGTCCTCGCCGTCGCCCGGGCGATGCGCGCGGCCCTGCTCGGGCGCTTCCCCGGCCTGCGCCTGTGGAGCCCCGACCCCGGCGGCGTCGGCACCATCCTCGCCGTGGGCCTGCCCCCGGCGCCCGACGGGGCGCCCCGCCGCGCGAGCCTCGTGGCGGCGGCGCTGAGCCGACACGGCGTGCAGGTCTCGGCCTCGGCGGCCTGCTGCGCCGGGGTCGAGGAGATCAGCCACGTGCACGCCGCGATGGGGCTCCCCGAAGACCAGGCCCGCGCGACCCTGCGGATCAGCGTCGGGCGCGGCAACACCGCCGACGACGTCCCCCGCCTCGTCGCGGCGCTGGAGCAGGCCCTCGAGGGCCCGGCGGGCGGGCGGCGGGTCGCCTGAGCCGGCCCCGCCGCAGCGGCGCGCCGGTCCGCGGTCCGGCGGCCAAGGCCCTCGCCGGCGGCGTGGTGGCCCTGCTGCTGCTGCTCGGCGCCGAGCTCGGGCTGCGGGCGGCGGGCCTGCGCCCTGGCTACGCAGCCGACCAGATCGGCGGCTGGCGGGCCCTCTCTGCGCAGGACGGGCCCGTGCAGACCCGCGAGGGCGGCGCCTTCCACCTGCGGACCAACGCAAGCGGCCTGCGAACCGCCACGCCCCCGGGTCCAGCGCCCGGCCGGGTCCGCGTGGCCGTGCTGGGGGACTCGGTGCCGTTCGGCTGGGGGGTCGACGAGGGCGAGACCCTCACCGAGGCCGCAGCCGTCGCGCTGGCCGCCGCCGGGCGGGCGGACGTGGACCTGATCAACGCGGCCCAGCCCGGCTACTCGACGGTGCAGGCCACCCGGCTGCTCGGCGCGACCCTGCCGGCCTGGGCGCCCGAGCTGGCGCTGATCTTCCTGCCCCTGCACGACCACAACCGCGTGCTGGTCAGCGACGCCGAGCACCTGCGCGGGGCGATGGGCGCGCTTGCGCGCCTGCGCGTGGCCCTCGCCACCCGCTCGCGGCTCTACGAGGGCCTGCGCCGGCTGCTGTTCCCCTTGGCCGGCCAGCCCTTCGTGTTGGCCGACGAGGCCGGTGCGGGGCCCCGCGTGCCCCGGGTCAGCGCCGCCGAGCGCGCCGACGCCCTCGCGGCCGCCCAGGCCACGGCAGCGGGCTGGGGCGGGCGCCTGCTCATCGGCCACCTGCCCTTCGCCGCCGAGCTGCGCGGCCAATGGGGCCCGCGCGAGGCCGAGGCCGAGACGCAGGCTTGGGCGGAGGAGAATGACGCCCCGCTCATCGACCTCCGCGGGTGTTGCAGCGGAGAGGCGCTGCTGCTGCCCGCCGACCCCGGCCACTACAGCGCCGCCGGACACCGCGCGGTGGGCCAGGCGCTGGCCGCGGCCCTCCTCCCCCTGCTGCCGCCGCCGGCCGCCCAGACCCCCCTGCCGGAGCCCCCATGAGCGAGCGCATCCCAAGCTTCTCTGCCTTCTTCCCCTACTATCTCGGCGAGCACCGCGACCAGCGCTCGCGCTGGCTGCACTTCGCCGGCACCACCACCTTCCTGGCGGTGCTGCTGCGCGGCCTCGCCGCCGACCCGCTGCGGATGGGCCTCGCGCTGGCCGCCGCGCTGGGCGTCGGGGCCCTGGCCCGCCAGCTCGAGGCGAAGCGCAACGCCGCCCCGGCCCTGCTGCTGATGGTCGGCCTGCTCATCGCCGGCGACCCCTTCGTGCTGGTCGGCGTGGTGCTGGCCTATGCCCACGCCTGGGCCGGCCACTTCTTGCTCGAAAAGAACCGCCCGGCGACCTTCCAGTACCCGCTGTGGTCGCTGACCGGCGACTTCGTCATGTGGAGCCGCATGCTGCGCGGGCAGCTGTGGCGGGGCGACTCGCTGCCCGCAGGATCAGCCCCCGGGCGCTGATCCCGCCGGGGGAGCGGTCGACGGCTCCGGCTCTGCGGGCGGCTCGACCGCCGGGCCCCCGGGCGAGAAGCGCGGCAGCGGACCGTCCTCGACCAGGTCCTGCTCATCGACGCCGCCGGCCGCGTCCTCGACGCGCACCCGCACGGCCGGGACCGCTTCTTCGAGCCTGAGCTTGAGCTCGCCGGGCCCCTTGGCCTTGGCCTCGGCGAGCAGCGCGCCGTCGGGCCCCCAGGCCTGCACCGCGTAGGGCGGCTGCCCGCCGACGATCTCGATGCGGACCGGGTACCCCGGCGCATCGGCGGCATCTGGATTGGCGTTGGGCGGGGCCTTTTGGCGGTCACCCGAGGGGAAGAGCAGCGACTGGGGCGTGTGCATGTGGCGGTGCCCCTCGAGCGCCGCCGCCGGGGTGTCGACCAGCGCGCCGCCGTCGAAGGCCGCGCCCTGGGCGTGCAGCGGCGCCTCTGGCCATCCGGCCTGGGCCAGCGCCGCGTCGGCCACCGCGGCCCAGGCCCGCAGCCCCGCCGGGCTCGGGTGCAGATCATCGACGAACTGCGGGCGGATCTCGCC
>JBJONS010000780.1:0-6003 GCA_046051725.1 Pseudomonadota bacterium
GATCGCGCGGGGAGACCTCGACCACGTCGTAGGCGGGGCCGCAGCAGGCGCCGCAGGCGAGGCAGTCCAGCGGCGCCTCGAAGCGGTCGCAGGCCGGCCAGTCGGCCTCGACCCGCTGCCCGCCCGCGGCTTGGCAGCGCAGCACCCGCGGGCCCGGCCCCTGCAGGCGCGCCCAGGCGCAGCCGCCGCAGCGCGCGCTGGCGGGTCCCCATGGGCGCCCGGCCGGGTGGGCCGGGTCGACGGGCGGGGCCGCGGCGCCGGAGGGAGGTCCGTCCGGCCCCACCGGGGGTGTGCACGAGGATGACGTGGAGGGCGGGCTCATGGGGGCTCCCGAGGGGGGCGGCCCCTATCGCGCCACGGCCGGCCCTTCCTTCCCCAAGCCCGGGCTCCACAATTCGGCCTTGCGGCTGCGCGGGCGCCGTATACGCTCCGAGTACGAGCGCGGAGTTCCCCCCCCTCAGCCCGAGAGAGCGTCGCACATGCGCAGCACCCTGTCGCCGGGCGAGCTCTTTCCCCACGAGTCGGGCGGGCTGATCGCCGCTGACCTCGACGAGCTGCTCGACCTCGTCAGCGACCCGGCGACGCTGCGGCGCTGGTGCGAGCGGGCCGAGCTGAGCACGGTCGCCGCGCTCATGGACGCCGACCTGATGGCGGCGCCGCTGCACAAGCTCAACCGCTGGGCGGCCCTGCAGGCGTGCCTGCGCGCGCTGCGCCGCGGCGCGCCGCGCTGGGTCGACGCGGGGCTGCGGGCCGAGCTGCGCGAGCGCCTCTGCCTGCCGCCCGAGGCCGAGGTGGGCGCCCAGCTGCTGGCGGCCCTCCGCAGCCCAGCCCCCCCGCCCTCCACGCTGTCGCCCCGCGAGGCGCTGCTGCTGCTCGGGGGGGTGGCCGGCGCGCGGGCCATCGGCGAGCGCATGGCCGACGCCGCCGACCCCGCGCCGAGCATCCGGCAGGTGCGCGACCGGCTGCGCCACGCCGGCGAGGCCGTCCGCAAGCTGGGCGCGGGCTACTACGCGAGCGCCGCGCGGCGGGTCGATCCGGTCATCGACTGGGCCGAAGAGCGGGTCGGGCGCCAGGGCCGCGAGCCCCTCGCCTCTTTTCTGAAGGCGACCCTCGAGGCCTACCCCCACGGCGACGCGCACGCGATCTCGGCGTGGCTGCACCAGGGCCCCGGCCGCCTCATCGTGCGGCGCGGGCAGGTCTGCTATGTGGACGGCGCGCTGGCCTGAGCCAGCCCCGGAGGCGCATGGCCACCCGTCCCCCTGCCGTCGGCCTCAGCGCCGACGAGGCGCGCGCCCTGCTTGAACAGCTCGATGATGAGCCCGAGGACGTCATCATCGTCGACGTCGACCCCGAGCCGGTCGAGGACGGCGCGCTGGCCCTCGCCGCCCCCGCCGCGGGGCCCCACCGCCCGGCTTGGTCGGGGGAGGAGGGCGCCCGCCCCGACGCCCGGCGCCTGCGCGCGGCCGAGGGGGAGCGGCGGATCCAGACCGTGATCGACGCGCTGGTGGTGCAGCTCGTGCAGGCCGGCGACCTTGAGCTGAAGCCCGCGGCCACGCCCGCGGCGGTCTCGGCCCGCTTGTGCGCGGCGCTCCGCCACGCGGGCGGCTTCACCCAGTTCGGCCGGACCGCAGCGCGGGTCCTGATGGCCGACCCCGACGTCGAAGAGCTGTTCATCGACGACATCGAGCTGACCCGGGCGCTCGAGGGCCTGGGCTGAGCCGCCCCGCGCCGGGGGCGACCGGCCGTGGGCGGCAGCGACGGTCGACGGGGCCGGATCACCGTCTGGGTCAATCAGCGCGCCGCCCCGCATCCTCCGCGCCACCCGGGGGCTCCTGCCGCTCTTCTGCCTGGAGCGCCCCGCGCAGGGCCTCCTCCCAGGGCACCGCCGGCAGCCCGAAGGCCGCGCGGGCCCGGGCGCCGTCGAGGCAGCTGCGGGCCGGGCGGGGCACCGGGCCGATCGCCGCGCGGGGCAGCGGCTCCCAGCGCAGGGGCAGGCCGAGCTGGTCCGCGGCGGCGCTGAGCCACTCCACCGGGCTGGCCTGGCCGGTGGTCGCGAGGTGGAACAGCCCGGTCGGGCCGCCCGCCGCCACGCGCCCGATCCAGCCCGCGAGCAGGGCCGCCGGGGTCGGGCAGCCGAGCTGGTCGGGCACGAGGCGCAGGGTCGCGCCGGCGCGCAGCCCGGCGAGGGCCCGCGCGAAGAAGGACGCCCCCACCGGCGCATAGAGCCACTGGACCCGCAGCACCACGCCGCCGCCGGCGCGCAGCACCGCGGCCTCGCCGGCCGCCTTGGTCTGGGCGTAGACGCCGACCGGCGCGGGCGCGGCGTCCTCGGTGAGCAGGTGGCCGGGGCGCGGCGGCCCCCGCAGGACGTAGTCGGTCGAGATGTGGACGAGGCGGATCCCCCGCCGCTGGCAGGCCTGGGCCAGCGCCGCCGGCGCGGCTGCGTTCACCGCGTGGGCCTCGGCCGGGGCCTGCTCGGCCGCGTCCACCCGCGCAAAAGCCGCGGCGTTGATCACCGCCACGGGCCGGTGCTCGTCGAGGGCAGCGTGAAGCGCGTCCACGTCGGTGATGTCGAGCTGCGACCTGCGCAGCCCGAGCGCCCCGGGCAGCGCGGCGAGGGCGCCGCCGAGCAGGCCGCCGGCGCCGGTGACCAGCAGCGGGCCGCTCACCCGGCCCCACCCGGCGGGACCTGGAGGGGGACCGCGGCCTCAAGCGCCGCGACCGCCGCCGCACAGCCCCGGTCGAAGCCCCAGCGGGCCCGCAGGGGCGGCACGACGAGGAACAGGAGCGCGAACACCACCCCCACCGCCGCCACATCGGGGCGGGTGGTGGCGCCGAGCGCCGAGGCGAGGCCGAGCGCCGCGGCAAAGACCCGAAAGAAGCCGATCAGGCCCGGCGCCATCGGGTGGCTGCGCAAGACCACGTCGAGCGCGGTGCCGTCCGCCTCGCCGCGCAGCTCGGCCCGGATGATCGGCGCGAAGGGGTTCACGTCGGCCGCCCGCGGCGTGCAGGCGAGCCGCAGACGGTCGGGGGTCACGAGCCCAAACAACGGCTTGGTGGTCTCGGGCGCCTCGAGGCTGCGGCTGATCACCCCAGCCCCGCTCACCCGAAAGCGCAGGGTGAAGGGGGCCTCGAAGGGCTCGACCGCCTCGCGCAGGCGCGCGCGGAGCGCGTCGGGCGGGAGCGGAGACCAGCGGCGCAGGCGCCGCTCAGGCGCGGCCATCAGCCGTCGGCGCGGGGGAGGCCCCAAACAGACCCACCCGGTCGGCCCCCGTCGAGATCATGCCGTCGGCGCCCAGCCGGTGCTTCTTGTCGTGGCAGGCCCGGCGCTTCTCGAGCTCGCAGAGGCAGTCGTCGCCCCCCACACCGCCGCACGAGCCGTGCAGGCGCCGGTTGCTGAGGATCACACCGACCGCCATCGCGCCCATGGCGATGGCGAAGAAGCCCACGGTCAGCAGCACGACGGTCATGGTGCGGCGCCCCCTGCGGTGGCGCCCGGAGAGGCGCCCCCCGCGCCATAACCGGGGGCGGGGCCTTGCGCGGCGACCCAGGCCCGGGTGGCCGCCGGGGTGAAGGTGCCGTCGGGGTTGCGGACGATGAAGAAGGCGGCGAGGCCAAGCTCCTCGGCGAGCCGCAGGCCGTCGTTGGGCCCGAGCACGTTCAGCGCGGTGGCCCAGGCGTCGGCGAGGGCAGCCCGGTCGTGCAGCACGCTGACCGAGGCGAGCCGGTGCCGGACCGTCTGCCCGCTGCGGGGGTCGATGGTGTGCGAGACCCGCACCCCGTCGACCTCACGGTAGGCCCGGTAGTCGCCCGAGGTCGCCAAGGCGCCGCCGCTGAGCTCGACCGTCGCGTAGCCCTGCCGCGCGACGGCGTCGGGCTGCTCGATGGCCACCCGCCAAGGCGCGCCGGTGGGCGACCGGCCCTTGCCGCGCAGCTCGCCGCCCACGTCGATGAGCCAGTCGTGCAGGCCCATCGACTCGAGGCGCGCGGCGACCAGGTCGGCCGCCCAGCCCGGCGCGATGGCCGACAGGTCGACCTCGACCCGCGGGTCGCGCTTCTGCAGGGTCCCCCCGTCGAGGTCGACGACCAGCAGGTGGTTCCCGACATAGGCCCGCGCGGCGTCCAGCTGGGCCGGCAGGGGCTCGACCGTGGCTGCGCCCGAGCCGAATCCCCACAGCCGGACCAGGGGCCGGACGGTGACGTCGAAGGCACCCTGGCTCGCCGCGCCCAGCGCGAGCGACTCGCCGACCAAGGCCAGCGGCCCGACCGGGAAGGGGTGCGGCGCGGTGTCGGCCGCCGCGTTGAAGCGAGAGAGGTCGCTGTCGGTCCGCCAAGTGCTGACCTGTCGATCCACCTCGCTGAGGATGGCCCCCACCGCGTCGTTGAGGGCCTGTTCGTCGGCCGGGGCGCGCGCGCCGCTCACCTTGAGCGTGAACCCGGCGCCAAAGGCCTCGCCCTGGATGAGGGTGTGTGGCGCCTCGACCACCGCGGGCGGGACCTCGGCGGGACCGCCGCAGCCCCAGCCTTGGTGCCAGCTGACCAAAAGAACAAAGACAGCGGGCGGCAGGAAGCGCCGCACCAGCTGTCTTTGGGTGAGCTCGCCTGGAGACATCAACCGCCGAAGTCGTCCAGCGCGATGTTCTCAGGCTCGACGCCCAGGTCGGTCAGCATCTTGATGACCGAGGTGTTCATGATCGGCGGCCCGCAGAGGTAGTACTCGATGTCTTCGGGCGAGGGGTGCTTGAGCAGATACTCGGTCTTCACCACGTTGTGGATGAAGCCGGTGAGGCCGTTCCAGTTGTCTTCGGGCTGGGCCTCGCTCAGCGCGATGAACCACTGGAAGTTGTCGTTCTGCGCCTGGATCTCGTTGAAGTCCTCGACGTAGAAGGCCTCGCGCCAGGAACGCGCGCCGTACCAGAAGCTCACCTTGCGGTGGGTGTGGATGCGCTTGAACTGGTCGAAGATGTGCGAGCGCATCGGGGCCATGCCCGCGCCGCCGCCGATGAAGATCATCTCGTTGTCGGTGTCCTTGGCGAAGAACTCGCCGAAGGGACCCGAGATGGTGACCTTGTCGCCGGGCTTGCACGAGAAGATGAACGAGCTCATCTTGCCCGGCGGCAGCTCGGGCTGGCGCGGCGGCGGGCTGGCGATGCGGACGTTGAGCATAATGATGCCCTCTTCGCCCGGATAGTTCGCCATCGAGTACGCGCGGGTCACGGTCTCATCGACCTTGGACACGAACTGCCACAGGTTGAACTTGTCCCAGTCGCCGCGGTACTCGGACTCGATGTCGAAGTCCTTGTAGTTGGCGACGTGCGGCGGGCACTCGATCTGGATGTAGCCGCCGGCGCGGAAGGGCACCGACTCGCCCTGGGGCAGCTGGAGCTTGAACTCTTTGATGAAGGTGGCCACGTTCCCGTTCGAGGTGACGGTGCACTGCCACTTCTTGACGCTGAAGACCTCGGGTTCGACCTCGATCTCCATGTCCTGCTTGACCTTGACCTGGCAGGACAGCCGGCAGCCCTCGCGGGCCTCGCCGCGGCTGATCCAGCCCTGCTCGGTCGGCAGCATCTCTCCGCCGCCCTTGTGCACGTGCACGCGGCAGACGCCACAGCTGCCTTTTCCGCCGCAGGCCGAGGGGATGAAGATCTTCTTCTCGGCCAGCGCGCCGAGGAGGGTGCCGCCCGACCGGGTGATGACCGGGTTGGACACGTCGCCGTTGATGATGATCTTGACGTCCGCCGAGGGGACCAGCTTGGCCTTCGCCACCATCAAGATGGCGACGAGGGCCAGGATGATCACCGTGAACATCACGATGCCGAGAACGCCGGTCAGCATGAAACGCTCCGTCGCGAGCCGCGCATGGCGCAGCTCAAAGCTGGATGCCCGCGAAGGCCATGAACCCGATGGCCATCAGACCGGTGAGGTAGAACGAGATGCCGAGACCGCGCAGCGCCGGGGGCACGTGCGAGTACCGCATCTTCTCGCGGATGGCGGCCATCG
>JBJONS010000781.1:0-8357 GCA_046051725.1 Pseudomonadota bacterium
ACATGGGGCGCATGGCGATTGTGCCCGAGCGCAGCCAGCAGGGCTTCGCCGAGTTCAGCGCGGCCATGAGGATGATGGTCGGCCCGATGGTCGACGACCCCGTCATGCAGGTGGTCAACCCCGAGAGCGGCGCCACGGTCAGCGTGATCGACCCCGACCGCCGGTACTACTATGGCAACTCGCAGGGCGCGATCCTCGGCGGGGCCTATGCGGCGATCAGCCCCATGTTTGAGCGGGCCGTGCTCGGCGTCGGCGGGGGGCCCTACCAGCTGCTGCTGACCCGCAGCCACGACTTTGAGCCCTTCTTCCTCATCTTCAAGACCATGTACCCGGACCCCAAGCACATCACGCTGTGGCTGTCCTACATCCAGGTCATGTGGGATGAGGGCGAGACCGCCGGCTACGCCAAGGCCACCGTCAGCGACCCGCTGCCCGGCGTGCCGGTGAAGACCATCCTGCACCAGGTGGCGATCGGCGACGCGCAGGTCACCACGCTGGGCGCCGAGTTCCTCGCCCGCGGGCACCAGGCCAGCCTCATCGGCGAGCCGGTCCGGCCGGTCTGGGGCTTGCCGACCGTGGCGAGCACCACCGGCAGCGCGCTGGTCGAGTGGGACTATGGCCTTGATGAGCCCTATGTGAACCACCCGCCCGCGGCCGAGACCGACCCCCACGAGCTGCCCCGGCGCGAGCTCGCCGGCCAAGAGCAGCTGCACCACTTCTTCTCGACCGGCGAGATCAAGGACTTTTGCGGTGGGCCCTGCCGCGACCTGACCCGCTTCCCCAGCGAGTGAGGCGGGTGTCCACGGGCGCGCGCCGGGCGGCGGGCGGCGGGGCGCGCCGCGCGCTGGCGCTGGCCCTGCTGCTCGGCTGTGGCGGAGGACCAGCGCCCGCGCCGGACGACCAGGCCCCTGCGCCCGCGGCCGCCGGTCGGTCTGGACCAGACCCCCGCCCGGCGCCCGCGGCCCTGGCCCCGGCCCGGCCGCCGGCCCCCTTGCAGCTCGGCCCGGGGGCGCCCGCCCCGCGCCGCCTGCTGCGCGCCCCCGAGGCGGTGCGCTTGGCGCTGCCTCCCCACAGCCGCGCGCCCGGCGAGGACCTCGATGACGGCGCCTTGGTCGCCGGCCCGTGGACCCGCCACCCCGCCGGCGGTCGGTGGAGCGCGCCGAGCCCGCTCAGCCTGCCGTACCAGCGCTACCGCGACGCGGCCCCGGGCGTGCGCCTGCGGGCCGGCGGGGCCCTGCTGCCCTGGGGGGTCGACGTGCGCGAGCGCGGCGCCCCCGCGGGGGCCTTTGAGGTCGAGGACGGCAAGGTCTGGGTGGCCAGCGCCGATGACCCCGGGGCCGGGCCGCCGCTGCGCCTCGAGAGCGACGCCGCCGCCGCCGAGCGCCGGCGCCTGCACCTCGACAGCGCCGGGCTGCGGCCCTGGGACTTCGCGCGGATCCAGCCGACCATCGGCCCGCTCACCCGCGAGGCGCTGCTGGTTCCGGCCCCTGGCGCCGCGACCTGGACCGTCGAGGTCCAGCCGGGCGACGCGCTCCGCCTCGGGGTCGGGCTGCTGCGCCCCGCCGACGACCGGGCGCCCGGCGGGGCCACCGCGCAGGTCTGGGCCGCCGACGCCCTGCTGTGGGAGGGGCCGCTCGAGGCCGGCGCCCCCTGGCAAGAGCTGCGCCTGCCCCTCGACCGCTGGGCTGGCCAGCGCCTCGAGCTGCGCTTCGAGAGCCTGCCGGGCGCCGATCCCGCGGGGGACTTCGTCGTCTTCGCCGAGCCCGAGGTGGTGCCCGCGCCCTCGACCCCGCCCCGCCGGGTGGTGGTGGTCGGCCTCGACACCCTGCGGGCTGACCGCCTGGGCCTGCACGGCGCCGCGCGTCCGCTCACGCCCAACCTCGACCAGATTGGCGCGCAGTCCATCCTCTTCGATGATGCCTACGCGCCGGCGCCGCGCACGCGCCCGAGTTTTCGCACCCTGCTCACCGGGCGCTGGCCCCTGCCGGCCATCGAGGCCCCGACGGTCGGCCGCCGCTTCGCCGACGCCGGCTTCACCGTCGGCGGCGTCGTCGCGAACGTGCACCTGCTGCCCAACCTCGGCTTCGCCGACGGGGCCGGGGCCTGGGCCTACCACGACTCGGCGCCCGGCGCGGCCCAGGTCGACCGCGCGCTCTCCTGGCTCGAGGCCCACGCCCACGAAGACAGCTTCCTGTTCCTCCACCTGATGGACCCCCACGTCTTTTACGAGCCGCCGCCGGGGTTTTCAGGCCTGTTCGCCGACCCGGCCGACCGGGGCGATGTGCCCGCCCGCTTCAACCGCTGGACCGTGCGCGAGTGGGAAGAGAAGGGCGCGCTGACCGCGGCCCAGCGCCGCTGGATCAGCGACCGCTACGACGAAGAGGTGGCCAGCCTCGACCACGAGCTCGGCCGCTTGGTCGCCGCCCTCGACGCCCTGCCCGGCGAGACCCTGCTCGTGCTCGCGTCCGACCACGGCGAAGAGCTGTGGGACCACGGCGCTTTTGAGCACAACCACAGCCTGCACCAAGAGCTGGTCCGGGCGGTGCTGTGGATCCGCCCGCCGGGCGGCTGGGCTGGTGGGCCGCACCGGGTCGCGGTGCCCGCCTCGCTGGCCGACCTCGCCCCCACCCTCCACCCGCTGTTCGGGCTGCCCGGCGCCCCGGCCGCCGACGGGCTCGATCTGGGCCCGCTGCTGCGCCCGGGCGCCCCCGACCCCGCGGCGGTGGCGGCCTTCGAGGCCCGGGCCCTGCCGCTCGGCCACCTGATGTTCCACCGCGAGCGCTGGGGGGTGGTCGTCGGCGGCCAGAAGTACGTGGTCGAGACCAGCTCGGGCGCCGAGCAGCTCTTCGACCTGCGCGCCGATCCGGGCGAGCTGCACGATCTGGCGCCGACCCTCGACGACGCCCGGCGGGCCCGCCTGGTCGCGGCCTTGGGCGCGGCGGTCGACGCCGCCGCCGGGCCCGGCTGGCGCTTCACCCTCAAGGGCGCGCAGGCCCCCTTCACCCTGCGCTTTGACGCCCCGGTCGAGGCGGCGGCGGTCATCGACCCCGAGGCGGCGCGCCTGCGCCGGGCCAACCTCGAGTGGGGCGAGCGCCCGCCGGTCCGCCCCGACGACGTGGCCCGGATCCAGCTCGCGCCCGACCGGCGCAGCCTGCGCGTCGAGCCCGGTCCCGTGGGCGAGGGCGTGATCGCCGTGCTCGGGCTGCCGCCCACCGCGCGGGTCGAGGCCGACGAGGGCGGCACGACCCTGCCGCTGCGGCCGGGGCCGGCCCGCCTGGGCGGCGCGCTCGGTCAGGTCAGCGTCGGGGTCGTGATCTTCCCGCGCGACAGTGAAGCGGCCCGCCTCGCGGCGCGGGCCGACGGCCCCCAGCGCGAGGCGCTCCAGGCCATGGGCTACGTCGAGTGAGCCCCGGCGGCGCGGGTCGGCCTAGGCCGTCGCCCCGCCGCACGAGCTGCCGGCGCCGGCCGTGCAGCCGAGGCAGTGGGCGCCGGTGCGCACCGGGGTCGCGGCCAGGGCCGCGAGGTCCAGGTCGAAGATGCTGCCCCGGCCGGCGGGACCCTCGATGGGCATCTCGAGCATCTGGTTGAAGTCGCAGTCGTAGATCTGGCCGTCCCAGCCGACGCTCAGCGTGTCGCGGCACATCAGGCCGGCCACCGCGGCCGGGTTGAAGCTGCGGGCCAGCAGGTCCATGTAGGCCTCGGTCTGGCCCTGGGCCTCGAGCCAGGCCAAGAAGCGGCTGATCGGCATGTTGTTGAGCGCGATGAGGCGGTCGAAGCTCACGCCGTGGCTGCGCCGCAGGGTGTCGCGGTAGAGCCGCTCGAGGCCGACCTGCCCGCCGGGCAAGAAGGCCCCCGCCGGGTTGTGCATGAGCGTCAGCCGCCGCCGCGGGTCGCCTTGGCCGTAGCCGACCGCGTTGAGGCGGCGCAGGCCCTCGACGCTGCGGGTGAACGCGCCGTCCCCGCGCTGGGCGTCGGTGCTCTGGGCCTTGGGGTGCGGCAGCGAGGCGACGACCTCGACCTCGTTCTCGGCGAGGTAGTCGGCGAGATCGGCCTGGCTGGCCAGCAGCAGCACGCTGAGGTTGCAGCGGTCGATGACGTGGCGGCCGGCCGCCCGCGCCGCGGCGACCAGCGGGCGAAAGTGCGGGCTCAGCTCGGGCGCGCCGCCGGTCAGATCGACGGTCTGCACGTCGAGCTGGGTGATCAGCGCGATGCAGCGCGCCGCGGTCGCCGCGCTCATGTTCTCGGCCAGCCGGTCGGGGCCGGCGTCGACGTGGCAGTGGGCGCAGCTCATGTTGCAGAGCTTGCCGAGGTTGAGCTGCAGCGTGCCCAGCGCGCCGCGGTGCAGGGCTGGCCAGCCCGCCGCGGCGATGCGCCCCTCGAAGCGCGGACCGGCGGGCATCGCCGCGTCGAGGCGCGCGCGCTGGACCGCGGGCTCGGCCAGCGGGTCGCGGCGGGCGCGCAGGCTGCGGGCGGGCGCGCTCACGCCATGCCCTTGCGCTTGACCTGGTCGAGCATCTGCACGCCGTGCACCAGCGAGGCCCCGCCGCGGATGGCGGTGGCCACGTGCAGCGCCTCGGTCATCTCGGGCAGGTCCGAGCCGTTCTCGAGGCAGGCCGAGGTGTAGGCGTCGATACAGTAGGGGCACTGCACGGTGTGGGCCACGGCCAGGGCGATGAGCGCCTTCTCGCGGGCGGTCAGCGCGCCCTCGGCGAAGACCTGGTTGTAGTAGCCGAAGAAGGCCGCCGCGAGGGCCGGGTTCCCCTGGGCGATCTGGCCGAACTTCTGGAGATCGGCGGGCGCGTAGTAGGTGGAGGGGGCCTTCGGGGCGCTGGTCTCGGACATCGGCGGGCTCGGGTGCGGGAGGGGAGGGGTACAGCGCCCGCACAGACGCCGGCGGCGCCGGCGGGTCACGCGGCGCGGTCAGGGCGCGCGCTCAGAGCCCCAGGGCGGCGAGGCGGCGGGCCTCGGACAGGTAGAAGGCGCGGTGGTCGAAGCTGCGGTTGCGCAGGTCGGCGATCTGGCCGATCTCGTCGAGGTGGTCGGCGGTGAGCTGGCCGAGGTGGGTGCCCCAGATCGCGCTCTCGGCCCCGACGACGCCGTCGTTGTCGCCCTCGGTGAGGTTCACGATGGCGAGCGTGGCCTCGAAGGCGCCCTCGATGATCTCGCCGTTGTTGTCGCGCTGGCAGCCAAAGTCGAGCCAAGAGCAGCTCTTGGCCGACCACGAGAAGTAGAGCACGCCGGGCCGGTCGAGCACCTCGGCGTTGAACTCCTCCATCCGGTCGCGGCGCAGGTCGCGCATCTGGGCGCTGAGGCTCGGGCCGTCGAGCCCGATGAGGCCGGTGAGGCCCTCGAGCGCCGCGTCGACCAGCGCCCCGTCGAAGGGGCCCAGATCGAGCACGCCCGAGGTGAGGTCGGCCAGGGCCGCCCCCCGGTGCGGGGTGGCGACGGTGGTCAGCGAGGCGATCCGGCCCTCGACGTCGAGCGCCGAGGTCAGCAGGCGGGCGTCGACCCCGCCCTGGCTGTGGGCGATGATGTTCACGCGCCGGGCGCGGCCCTCGGCGGTCAGCGCGTCGAGGTGGGCCAGCCACTGGTCGGCCCGCGGCTCGACCCCAGCCAGCGCGTCGACGGCGGGGGTGAAGCTGAGAAAACCGACCGCGCTCAGCTCGTCCTGCACCCCGAACCAGTAGTCGAGCACGCCGACAAAGGTGTCGGTGCCAGCCATCCCGTGCATGAAGAAGATGGGGTAGCGGGTGTACTCGGCGCAGCTGTCGGCGCATTCGAGGCCCAGGCGGTAGGCGCTGGGCGGCGCGTCGGGCCGCTCGGCCTCGGTCGGGTGCAGCTCGACGAAGAACTCGCCGCTCTGGGTCAGGGGCACCGAGATGGCCATGCCCGGCGTCATGCGGGTGGGCGCCAGCAGCTCGGCCCCGTCCAGCCCGACCGCGCGCACCCAGTGGGCGGCCTCGGCCTCTTGCAGCTGCACGCTCACCCGCGAGCCCGCCGCGCCCGCGCCGGCGTGCACCGCCGCAGCGCAAGGCGGGCGCAGGCCGTCGACCGGGCGGCCTTGGTCGAGCAGCGCGCCCTCGGGCGCCAGCGGCCAGAGCCCGCCCTCGGGCGCGGCGCAGGGGGCGGGCGGCGCGCCGCTGTCCGAACCACCGTCCGCGCCGGTGTCGGCGCCTCCGTCGGTGGTGCCGTCGGCTCCCCCGTCGGTGGCCCCGTCCGCGCCGCCCTCCGCTCCCCCGCCGTCGGTGGCGCCGCTGTCCTCCCCTTCCTCGACCGGCAGCTTGTCGACGCTGGACTCGCTGCCGCCGGCGCAGGCGGGCAGCAACAGGGCGAGGCCGCAGAGCTGGACCGCGCGGACGCGGGCGGATCGGCGGGCAGGGGAGGGGACAGGCGAGAGGATCGGGGCGGCCATGGGCACCTCGGCGCGCACTCTACCGGAGCGGGCGCCCCCTGCACGCTCAGGGCAGGCGGCTGCGCTCCGCGATCAACGCGGGCGTCTCGGGCGGCGCGGTCGCCTCGGGGCCCGGGCCGCCGAAGGCCGCGCTGCGGGCGTAGAGCGCGTCGACCTCGATGGTCAGGTCGAGGTGCGCGAGGTGCACCGCGCCGCCGGGGCCGGCCTCGTGCAGGGACCAGGCGCCGTCCTCACCGCGGGAGTACAGCTCGACATGCCAGTGCGTCTGCGCGATGAACAGCACGTGGCGCAGGCTGGGCACCGACCGGTACAGCCGGAGCTTGCCGCCGCGGTCCCATTGCTCGGTGCTCGGCGAGAGCACCTCGACCAGCAGGGTCGGGTTGCAGATGCCGTGGCGGTCAAAGGGCGGGCGCTCGAGCGGGGGGCAGGCGACCACCACGTCGGGGTAGGTGACGTTGGTGGCGTTGATGTGCACGCGCTGGTCGCCGCTCAGGGCGGCGCAGGGGCTGCGCTTGAGCCCCTCGCGCAGGAGTCCCCCGACCTCCATCGCCAGCAGCGCATGCACGGTCGATCCGCCAGCCATGGCGAAGACCTCGCCGTTGTGCAGGGCGTGGCGCTCGGGCGAGGCGTCCTCCGCTGCGAGGTAGGCCAGCAAGATGGCCTCATCCGTGCTCTCGAGTTTGGGTGCGGCGCTCATCGGCCCTCCTCCGCCCAGCCTACCCGCGGCGGGCCGGGCGCGGCCGGCGATAGGCCCTCCGCCGGAGCTGCCCATGTCCCCGCCCCTCGATCCTGTCCGCCGCGCCGCCTTGGTCCGCCGGGCCGCCCGCGCCTCGGTCGCCACCGCGGCGGGGCTGCTCGTGCTCAAGCTCGGGGCCTGGGCGCTGACCGGCAGCGTGAGCCTGCTCGCCTCGCTGGCCGACTCGCTGATGGACGCCGCGGCGAGCCTGCTGACCCTGCTCGCCCTGCGCTGGGCCAGCGCGCCGCCCGACGACGAGCACCGCTTCGGCCACGGCAAGGCCGAGTCCCTCGCTGGGCTGGGCCAGGCGGCCTTCATCTCGGGCTCGGCGCTCTTCTTGGCGCTCACCGCGGTCGAGCGCCTGCGCGCGCCGGCCCTGGTCGAGCAGCCCGGGGTGGGCGTGGCGGTGATGATCGTCTCGATGGCCGCGACCGGCGCGCTGGTGCTGTTTCAGCGGCGGGTGGTGCGCCTGACCGGCAGCGCCGCCGTCGAGGGCGACGCGCTGCACTACGTCACCGACCTGCTCAGCAACCTCGCCACCCTCGGCGCGCTCGTGCTCGCCGGCGTGGGCGTGGCCTGGGCCGACCCGCTGATCGCCCTGCTGCTCGTCGCCTTCATCGCGCGCAGCGCCTGGCAGCTCGGGCGGCGGGCGGTCGACGACCTGCTCGACCGCGCCGCCCCGCCGGCGGTCCACGACGAGGTCGCCGCCCTGGCCGCCGCGCAAGAGGGCGTGCTCGGCGTGCACGACCTGCGCACCCGCCAGAGCGGGCCGACCTTGTTCATCCAGCTGCACCTGGAGCTGGACGACGCCCAGGACCTGCGGACGGCCCACGCCCGCACCGAGGCGGTGGAGGAGGCGCTGCGGGCCCGGTGGCCGGGGGCGGAGGTCTTCATCCACCAGGACCCGGTCGGGGTCGTCGGGCGGCGCGCTCCTTGAGGCCCTCGCGGGCAGCTCAGGTTGGCTCTGCGTGATTCGGCGTGCGCTGTCGACGCTGGGCCTCATCGGGTGGCCGATGCCGTTCGCGCGGTCCGGGCGCGGTTTCGTCGTCGATGCCGGGGGCGGTCCCCGCCCCCAGACCCCCGGGGCCAGGGGCCTGCGCGGCCCCTTGCATCCCGCGCCAAGGCTCATCATTGATCACATCTCCGGAACATCCTCCTGGAGCATGTTGTAGACAAGTACCATCTGCTGCAGGTCTGAAAATCCACGAC
>JBJONS010000782.1:0-2517 GCA_046051725.1 Pseudomonadota bacterium
TGGGCCTGCGAGCTGACCGGAACGTCGGTGACGTAGGCCACCGACTCTCCGAACTTGCCCGCCTGCTGGGCGCCGATCTCGCCACCGCCGATCTTCGTGATCTGGCTGGCGGACGCCATGCCGACGATCTCTTTTTTGGCCTTGACGTCCCAGCCGCGCACGACCACCTTTTGAACCATGTCGGTGGTGTTGAAGGCGAGCCGCATCGAGCGCAAACCCTCGCCCATCTTGATGTCGACCGAAGCGCCTTGGAAGCTGGGCTTTTTGAACTCGAGCTTGCCGTCGGTCACGCGCAACAAGTAGTTGTTGCGCGCGGCGAGGCGCTTGAGGAAGGCGATGTTGCTCTCGTTGCGCTGCAGGATGTAGCCCTGCACCTCAGAGGTGTCGTCGGCGTCGACCGAGAGGCCGCTCTCGGCGCCCACCTCTTTCACGACGTCGCTGTCCTTCTTGTCGTTCCACCGGCGGGTCTTGCGGCCGCGGCCGAGGCGGTGCGACTTGTCCAGCGCGCGGATGGTGACGCTGGCGATGCCGTCGATCTGGTAGCCGGGGTCGATCGAGATGACCTCGCCCTCGAACAGGGGCTTCTCGCCCGTGCCCACCTTGCAGCTCACCGCGTCGCCGACCTTAAACGCCCACTCGGGCTGGACCTCGGCGCCGCCGACCTGGGCGGTCAGCATGGTCACCATGTCCACGTGGTCCTCGACGACAAGCTGGATGAGCCCATCGTTCTCAGGCTGGGTGAACTTGCGCCCGCCGATGGTGAACTCGTAGGGGACCGCGGTATGCGTAGGCTTGCCGGTCATGAATCCCCCTAGCGGCGGACGACGAGCGCGGTGCCCGCCGCGACGTTCATCGGGTCATCGATGTTGTTGTCGGCGCAGACCCGCGAGGTGCTGGTGCCCATGCGGATCGCCAGCGCCGAGACCGTCTCGCCGGGGCGCAGGGTCACGAGCTGGACCTTGCCCGAGCCGATCGACGAGCCGCCGCCGGCGGGCGCGTACCACTCTTCCGGCACCCACTCGGTCATCTTCACGCTGACCTTGGCCCGCACCGGCGTGCCGCTGCTGCCAAACATCAGGTAGGTCACGTTCGCCGACGCGATGACGCCGGTGAACTTGAACGACGACCACATGAAGGTCACGCGGGGCGGCCGCTTTTTGTCGAGCTTGCCCGCCTCGCCCTTGCTCGGCTTCACCATGGGGTTGGTGAGGAACAAGATCCCATTGACCCACTTCTCGCGGACGTCACCGCCCTCGTTCGTGGTGTCAAAAAGCAGGTCCATGCTCAAGGTCGCCGGAGAGTTCTTTTGGAACTCAATCGGCGAGGGCTTGTCCGTGCCCTGGGCCTCGTGCTCCTGCCACGTCACCGCCTTGTCGTACTGAAAGGCGGTGGGGTTGTACTGCACCTGGAACGGGCCACCGCCTTCGAGGTTGATGAAGACGGCCTTCGTCACGTTACCACCAGACATTCCGGCCATCCGGATCCTCCTGGCGCCGTTCCCGGCGCATCTCGAGCTCGCGGCTCACCATCTCAAGGACCTCACGGCCGAGGGCCTCGATGTCTACCTGCTTGGTGGAGCCGCCCTCGGCGGTCCCCCCCGGCCCTTGCCCCTCGGCGCGGGCTTGGGCGCTGTCCTCGGCCATGCGGACCTGGCGGCGGGCGGCGTCGCGGTCGCCGGCGCCCTCCGCGAGGTGGATCAGCTGTTGGAGCTTCCGGGCGAGCTTCATCACCCGGTCGTCGCCCACACCCTGGGCCTTTCGCGCGCCGCCGCCCGCCTTGAGGCCGGTGAGGGCCTTGACCACCTGCACGTTCTCGCGGGTGGCCGCGTGGCGGGGCTCGCGGCGGGTGCGCGTCGCGTCGGGCAGGGTGCCCTCGGCGGCGGCGCTGCCGCGGGCCTGAGAGAAGCGGTCCTCGAGCTCCGCGCGGGCCTCGCTGCGGATGTGCTCGATGACCTGAATGACCGGCCGCGGCAGGGTGGAGCTGACCTGGTTCAGGGCCCCTCCCTGCTCGACGATGACGCGCACGACGTCCTCTTCGCTGCGGGCCGAGGCGAGCGACTGCACGAAGTCACCGCCGGTGCCGCGGGCGAGGGGCTCACCCGAGGCGCGCCGGGCCCAGACCGGGAGGCCGCGCTCAGCGTGGCCCTGGTCGACCGCGCCGAGCACCGAGCGGAGGTCGGGGCGCGCCGCGAAGCCGCGGACCGGAGCGGAGCCGCGGGCCCCGCTGGCGCCGGAGGCCTCGGCGGAGCTGCCCTGGGCCACCGGGGCCTCAGCCGCAGCGCGGGCCACCACACCATCAGGAGCGAGGGCGGGCGTGCGGGCCGAGACGCCGAGGTCGGCGGCGCGGGCGCCGGCGCGCGGGGCGGCGGAGCCCACGGCGGCGCGGGCGGCCAGGGGACGGGCCTCGGCCCGGGCGCCGCGGGCGCTGAGCTCGGGCGAGGAGAGCTCGTGACCGGCGCGCACCTCGGCGAAGTCGAGCGGCCGGGCCGCCGACCGCGCGCGGCGGACCTGGACCTCG
>JBJONS010000783.1:0-3076 GCA_046051725.1 Pseudomonadota bacterium
GCCGGCCGCGCGGTGCAGGTGTTCGCCGCGGGGCAGGCCGGGGCGCAGCTCGACCGCGTAGACCTCGCCGGCGACGGCGTGGGGCAGCACCTTCAGCAGGGCGCCGCGGGCGTCGGTACGCCGGTCGAGGGGGGAGAGCTCGAGGGGTGAGGCCGCATCAGACGATTCTGTCGGAAGATGTGGGGGTCCCGACGTGGTTGTCTGGAGCTCGCGTGCGGGCGGGGCGGAGCCACCGGAGCGAACACCCTTGATGCGGAGACCGCCGGAGTCGGGTGGAGGGAAATCGAAGGGAGATCCGTACATCGACGGATCTGTCTGGACCTGGGGAGGGTCAGACGGTCCTGTCTGGAGGCGCTCCTCGACCGCGGCGAGGGCATCGGCCAGCAGCGCCCGCAGCGGCCGCGCCGGCAGCGGGCCGAGCCGGGCGCGGGCCTCGGCGTCGTCGCCCACGAGGCGCGCCGCGTCGCCGGGGCGGTTGGGCAGGGCGCCGCGCAGGATCAGGTCAGGGGGCGCGCCGGCGAGCTCGAAGATGGCCTCGACCACGTCGATCACCGCGGCCTCTTCTCCCGGGCAGAGGTGCAGGGTGGGGTGCGGGCCGGCGGGCAAGAGCAGGCAGCGGGCGAGGCCCTCGGCCACGCCCTGCGGGTCGCACCACTGCCGGCGTTGATCGCCGCGGGTCAGCCGCAGGGGCAGGCGGCGCAAGGCCGCGGCGCAGGCCTCGGCGACCAGGCCGCGGGCCTCGCCGGGCGAGACGACCCGGAAGGGGCGGGTCAGGGTGAGGCGCAGCCCGTGGGCCCGCTCGAGGAAGCGCAGGTGGGCCGCGGCGGCCACCTTCAGCGCGGCGTAGGCGCTGATCGGCGCGGGCGGGGCGCCCTCGGCGAAGGGCGCGGGGCCGCCAGCCACCTCGTCGCAAGTGCCGACGTGGACCAGCGCGCAGCCCGCGTCGACACAGGCATTGCCGACCGCGCGGGTGCGGGCCAGAACGCCCTCCTCGAGGGCGGAAGTGGCGCTGCGGTCGGCGCCGAGCTGGATGGGCGAGGCGAGGTGCACGACCTGGTCGATGCCCTCGTCCCGCAGCAGCCGGCCGAGGTCGGCGCCGCGGGGCCAGGTGTGGCAGGGCGCGGGGCCGCCGGGCTGGCGGCCCAGGCCGTGCACCTCGACCCCGGCGGCGCGCAGGCGGCGGGCGAGCGCGCGGCCGAGCTGCCCCGAGGCCCCGGTCAGCAGCACCTTCTGGCCGGCCAGCATGTCGAGAGAAGAGCGCACCGGCCGACCATAGCAGAGGGGAGGGGTGCTGGGGCGGCCTCAGCGGGGCGGCGGCTTGCGCCCCTCGGCGTCGAGCAGCAGGCGGGCGGCGCGCAGGCGGGTCATGCCGGCCAGCCAGCGGCAGACCGGGTCGGGGTCGGCGCCGCGCCCCCAGCCGGCGGTGGCGGCGGCCAAGGCCTCGGGCGCGCCGCGGCCGCGGGTCGACCAGGCCCGCAGCAGGGCCCGGGCGCGGGGGGCGTCGAGGGCGTCTGCTTCGAAGATGACCGGCAGGGCGGCCTCTTGGCGCGCCTCCTCCCCCGCTTCGAGGGTCCCGCCCCGCACGCGGCCGGGCTCGACCACCAGCGCGGTGAGCAGGCCGTCGCGGGCCGCCGACAGGGCGTAGCGGCCCGGCGCGGGGCGCCAGGCCGACCAGAGCCGCTCGAGGTGGGCGCGCAGGGCGGCGCGCTGGTCGAGGTTCTTGCGGTTGCGGCGCTGGAGCGCGAGGCGGTGGCGGCGCTCGGTCAGGCTGGCGGCGAGGTGCTGGCGCAGCAGGCCGGCGGCGAGGTCGAGCGAGGGCGGCGGCGCGGCGGCCCAGTCGCGCAGCAGCGCGCCCACCGGCTCGGCGGGGGCGATGGGCAGCGGCCGGAGGAGCGCGGCGAGGGCGGCGAGGGCGGCGGGCAGCTCAGCGGCCTCTTCGGCCTCGTCAGCGCCGAGATCGACGAGCTGCAGGCCGTGGGGGTCGAGCGCGAGCAGGTCTTCGATCGGCGCGGCCCGCGGCACGCCGGCGGTCAGGGCGGCGACCCCGGTGCCGAGCCAGCGCAGGGCGGTGGCCTCGTCGAGCAGCTCGGGCTCGGCGCAGAGCTCGCGCAGGGTGGGGCCGGGCAGGACCAGCCACGCGCCCTCCACAGCGGGCAGGGGTCGGGCGCCGGGCGCCGGGGGCCGCATCGCCGGTCCGGTGCGCCCGGGGTCCCGCACGCGCACGCGGGCCCGCTGGCCGGTCTCGACGCAGACCCCCTCCCAGGTCGAGGTGGTGGGGTCGGCGCAGAGCCAGCGCCGCCGCCGCACCGGGCCGAGCTGCAGCGGCAGCGCGTCGTGCAGGCGCTCGATCCGCCGCAGGGTCAGCGCGAAGGCCGCCTGCCCGCCGGCCAGCGCGGCGGTCCAGGCCGGCCGCAGGGCGTCGGGGTCGAGCGGGCCGTCGGGGGCGGCGGCGCTCACCCGCGGCGCCCCGGCAGGCGTGCGCGCAGGCGGGCGGGCATCCGGTCGCCGACCATGCGCAGCACGGCGCTGATCTCGGCGACGCCGAGCAGGCGCCCGAGCCCGATGTAGGTCAGGGCGCCGATCAGCGCGGCGGCGAGCACGCGCAGGGCCGCGCCGAGCGGGCCGGGCAGGGCCTCGAGCGGGCCGACCAGGGCCCAGCGGGCGGCGCCGGCCACCAGCGCCGACAGCGCGGTGACCAGGGCCATGCGGGGCAAGAAGCGGCCGAGGCCCGAGGGGGCGCCGCCGAGCTGGCGCTGCAAGATCAACGTCAGGGCCGCGACATAGCCGCTGATGGCGATGCTGGTCGCCAGGGGCAGGCCGTAGAGGCCCAGGCTCTCGCGCAGGCCGGTGTAGAGCGGCAGCGCGAGGACGACGACCGCCGAGCCGAGCGCGGTCGGCATCCAGGTCTGGCCCAGCGCGTAGTAGCCGCGGGCGACCAAGGTCTGCGCCGCCCAGGCCCAGAGGCCGACGCCGAAGATGGCGAGGCAGACGCCGATGTCGTTGAGCTGGGCCGGACCGAGCCGGCCGCCGTAGAGCAGGGCGGCGATGTCGGCGCCCGCCGCGGTGAGCACGACCT
>JBJONS010000784.1:0-2737 GCA_046051725.1 Pseudomonadota bacterium
CGTTGTACTCGATGTGCACCCGGCTGAGGTCACCGATGTCGACGACGATGTCGCCCGCGCCGCCGACGGTGATGACCTGTCCCCCACCGACGAGGCCCGAGTGGACGGTGGAGTCGCCGACCTTGGCGTCGACGCGGACCGGGTGGATGGTGCGAATGGTGAGGTTGTGCACGTCCTGGGCGACCGCTGGGGTGGGCTCGGGCTCGGGCTCTGCGCCTGGGGCGGGCTCGGGCTCGGCGGGCTCGGGCTCGACGGGGAGCGTGGGCTCGGGCGGGGCGGCGACCGCCGTGGCCTCCTCCTCCACCGGGTTGGAGGTGTTGGTCACCACCTGGACCACCTTGAAGCCGAGCAGGCCGAGCAAGGTGAGCATGAAGCTGCCCGCCAGCAGCCGCAGGACGGGGATCTCATCGCCGCGCAGGCGCATGGTCCCCGACGTGCCGCCGGTCGCGGTCTCGAGCGGGTCGGTCACCGTCTCGGTGCGGACCGTGTCGCCTTGCGGGCCGTCGAGCTCCCCCAGCGCGTCGAGCAGGCTGTCTTCGCCGCGGCGGGGGCGCGTCGGCTCCAAGAACTTTTGGTACTGCTCAAGATAGGGCCGACGATAAGGCGCCGGGATGCGGTCAAGTTGACCCTGCTCCAAAGCTTCGAGGTAGCTTTGGGAGATCCCGGTAAGCTGGGCCGCCTCATCCAAGCGGAGCTTTTTGGCCTTTCGGGCCTTGGCCAGGCGGCTCACTTACACTCCCGCTCCCGAAGGTCGCGGGCGGCGTCGGCGAGCGGCGTGCCCGCGGCGCCTTCGACCGCGGTCAACAGGTAGGTGCAGGCGCCGTTTCGGTCGTTGCGCGCGAGCAGCAGCCGGCCAGCCTCGAGGTAGGCGCCGGTGGCGGTCTCGCCGCAGAGCGCGATGACGGCCTCCATGTCCTCGAGCGCGCGGTCGCCCTTGCCCATCGCCCCCCAGGCGAGCCCCCGGTTGAAGCGCGCCTCGCAGAGGTTCGGCGCGCGGGACACCGCCTGATCAAGCACCTGGACGGCCTCTTCGTGGCGGCCCAGGAGGTAGAGGGCGTGGCCCAGGTTGGACAGGGGGAGGCTGGGGCGGCGGTAGGTCAGATCGTCGATCGCCGCTTCAAAGGCGGTGACTGCCTCTTCGACCCGACCGACGCGCATCAGCACGAGGCCGTAGTTGTTTTGGACCTCGGCGCTCTTGGGGTTGAGCTTGGCCGCCTTCTCTAAGCAGCTCACCGACTTTTCAGTCGCGCCGGCGGCGAGGTAGGCGAGGCCCAGCTTGTTTTGGGCGGACCAGTTGCGGGGATCAGCCTTGACCGCGGCCTGCAGCTCGCCGATGGCGCTCGGGACGTTGCGCTCACGCAGGTAGGCGACGCCGAGCGCGGTGTGCGTGGCGGCCTTCTGCTGGCGGGTGCTGCTGACGCAGCCCGCGGTGAGGGCGGCGAGCAGCAGCGTGAGGGTGCGGGCGGTCATGGGCCCTCCGGCGGCTCAGGTGAAGTACTTGCCGATGATCGGCCGCAGCGCGTCGATCCGGTGGGCCGGCACCCGGCTGCGGTCGGTGATGATGGCCGTCGCGAGCGCGGCGTGCATCGGCGCGGGGCCGGGGTGGGCGGCGATGCGGGGCACGGCCGCCCGCAGGATGCGCTGGGCGAGCTGCACGTTGGCGTGGAGCACCGCGATGACCTGGTCCACCGTCACCGCGTCGTGCCCGGTGTGCCAGCAGTCAAAGTCGGTGGCCATCGCGAGGGTGGCGTAGGAGAGCTCGGCCTCGCGGGCCAGCTTCGCCTCGGGCAGGTTGGTCATGCCGATGACGCGCGCGCCCCAGGACCGGTACAGGTGGCTCTCGGCGCGGGTGGAGAAGGCGGGCCCCTCCATGCACACGTAGGTCCCGCCGTCGTGCGCCACGGCGCCGACCTCGCGGGCCGCCGCCAACAGCATGCCGCGGAGCGCTTCGCAGACCGGATCCGCGAAGCTGACGTGGGCCACGATGCCCTGGTCGAAAAAGGTCGAGGGGCGGTCCTTGGTGCGGTCGATGAACTGGTCGACGAGGACGACGTGGCCCGGGTGCACCTCCTCGCGCAGCGAGCCGACCGCGCTCACCGAGATGACCCAGGAGCAGCGCAGCGCCTTGAGGGCGAAGATGTTCGCCCGGTAGGGCACCTCGGAGGGGTTCAGCGTGTGGCCACGGCCGTGACGCGCGAGGAAGACGAGCTCTACGTCATTGTGCTCGGGCAGGCGGCCGATGACCAGCGGCGCGCTGGGGGCGCCGAAGGGGGTCTCGACCTCGACCTCGCGGACCTGCTCGAGGCCGCTCATGGCGTAGAGGCCGCTGCCGCCGATGACGCCGACGCGGAGGGGAGGCTGGGCTGGGCTCACGAGGGCTCCGTTGCGAGCGGCGGGAGGCGCTCGACCATGCGCTGGGCGGCCTTGCCGAGCTGGCCGCAGGCGGCGCTGACGTCGACGCCGCGGGTGGCGCGGACGGTGACGTTGAAGCCCCGGTCCGCGAGGTAGCTCTGAAATGCGCGGACCGTCTCGGCCGAGGGCCGGCGGATGTCGCGGTCGGGGTTCTCGTTGTACGGGATGAGGTTGATCTTGGCCGGGACATCGGTCATCAGCGCGGCGAGGCGGACCGCGTCGTCCATGCTGTCGTTGAAGCCCGCCATCATCACGTACTCGAAGGTGATGCGCTTGGTGCTCTGGATCGGCAGGGTGCGGCAGCAGTCCATCAGCTCGGCCATCG
>JBJONS010000785.1:0-2642 GCA_046051725.1 Pseudomonadota bacterium
CGCGGCCTTGGAGCGGGCCCGCCAGTAGCAGACCCGGGCCGGCGTGCCCTTGGCCTCGGCGGCGAGCTGGTCGAAGCGCGCGACCGCCCCGGCGTGGTCGCCGGCCTGCCCGAGCGCGAAGGCGCTGTAGAACAGGGCGTTCTGACCACCACCGCCGCCCCGCTTCGACAGGCTGAGCCACCGGTCGGCGGCGTCGAGGTACGCGCCGGCGTGCAGGGCGCCCCAGGCGATGTCGGTGGCTCCTGACTTGAGCTTGGCGGTGCCCGGGTGCTCCTTCTCGGCGCGGCGGATCCACTCCATCGCCTTGGGCCACTCGCCAAAGCGACCGTAGGTCTTGAAGATCTCCCACGCCAAGTCGCCGGATGGCTTTGCGTTGTATTGGGCGATCACCGACTCGACGAACACGTCGTACTTGCGGGTCGCCCAGGCGAAGTTGTCACCGCTCTCGTCCACCCAGCTGAGCACCTCGGCGGCTTCGGTCGGGCTCATCCCCCGGGGTGGGCTCGCCGCCGCGTCGTCGCGCAGGGCCTCGAAGGCCTCCCACGCCTCTTCGAAGCGGCCGGATCTGCGCAGGGTCCCGGCGCGCCGCATCCGGCTGCGGGCGTCGGTCGGGACGGTCGCCGCCACCCCCGCGGCCCGCAGGCGCTCGAGCTCCGCCTGGATCGCGAGGTCGGTCGACGGCCAGCCGTGGTTCAGGGCGAGCTCGATGAGCTCGCGCGCGCCGGCCGCGGGCTCGCTGCGGGCGTGGGCCAGCGCGATGTTCAGGCGGATCTCTTCTTCGCGGGGCGACTCGGGGTGCTCTTTGAGGTAGCGCTGGTAGGCCGCCGCGGCGGCCCCCCGGTTGCCGGCCTGCGCGTAGGCGTCGCCCATCAGCAGCGTGCACTCGTGCAGGTGCGGGCCCTCGGGCCAGGTCCTCTCGTAGCCGCCGCAGGTGCGCGCCGCGCTCTCGGGGCGGCCGCGGGCGAGGTCGGCCTCGGCCTCGAAAAAGGCGCCGTAGGGGGCCAGGGCGCCGCCTTGCCGGCGCACGGCGTTGAAGTACTGGCTGGCGAGGTTGTGGTTGCCGCGCTCGGCGTGGGCCCGCCCGAGCACCAGGGTCGCGGCGGCCCGGGTGCGGCCCGTCGGCCCCTTCTTCTGGGCGAGCCAGGGCTCCAGCACGGTGATCACCCCGGAGGCGTCCCCCTGCGACCAGCGCTCGCGGGCGACCGCGAGGGGGTCGGCGGGGGTGGCCGCGGGGCGGCCCGGCGGGCTGCTCGGCGCGGCGGCGAGGCGGGTGCCGGCGGGGGAGGCGGGCGCGGGGTGGAGCAGCAGCAGGCCCAGGGCGAGGAGCACAGGGGCGCGGAGCCCCCGGCGGCGGGCGGTGGTCATCGCTCAGGCGCCGTGGAGGAGCTGGGCCTCGGGGACCGGACCCACGACCTCGCCAGAGGGCAGGTAGACCTCAATCTCGGGGCCGGTCGCGCCGGCGACGCTGCGCAACACCCGCCCCTCGCGACCGTCGGGCGCGCGGACCGGGTCGCCCGGACGCAGGCGCCCGCCGGCGCAGGGCTGGGGCAGCTCGATGGGCTCGGCCTGCTCAAGCCACTCGGCGTAGCCGCCCCGAAGGCGCCGGGCCATCGGCCAGCCCGCCTGGCGCAACCACGCGGCCAGCTCGGCGCTGCCGAGCTCACCGGTCTGATCGAAGACGGTCACGCGGACCTCGCGGTCGGCGGGCAGCTCGGCGAGGCGCTGCTCGACGAGGCGGCCGGGCATCAGGCGCGCGCCCGGCAAGGTGCCGGCCACCACCTCTGCGGGCGGGCGCAGGTCGATGAAGTAGGGCGCGACCCCGCCGGCGAGCTGGGCCGCGACCCAGGTGCGGCCGATGTCTTCCCGGTGGTTGGGCCCGGGCGTGTCGCCGTCGCCGTCGACCAGCTTGGGGATGACGCTCAGATCGATCTCGCCGGGCGCCACCTTGGGGCGGCTGGTCGGGGCGCGGTCTTCGGTGTCGAACTCCATCCCCAACACCCGAATGGCCACGCCGCGCGCCTTTTGGCGGATCCGGTCGCGGAGGCCGCCGGGGGCGCCGCCGAGCACGCGGGGCCGGTCGGATCCAGTGGACATGGGGTGCTCCAGGCGGCGGAGGGGGACGGCGCGGCGCCGCAGCGGGGGCCGCGTCAGGGGCAGTGTACGTCGGGTCGGCGGACTGGACCGCAGGCTGGAACGATCATCGGAATAAGCAAGGAAATACGCTGCTCTTCGGGATCGCCAACCAAAGTGAGCGGACCTGTGCACAGCCCGCCGTCCGCGCGCCATGATTGGGCGCTGGAGTCGGCGGCCGGCCCCGTGGCATGATGGCCCGACCAGCCGCGCCGGGCGCCCCAGGGATGGGGCCCAGCGGGGCGACAACCCTTGGAGGGACCGTTGGGCTTGCTTTCAACCTTGCTGAAGGGCCGTGAAGACGGCATCCGCGCGCGGGTGCGGCGCCGCCTGTTTGGTGGCGGCGCGCCGCGTCCGAGCCCCGCCCGGCCTGAGGCACCGCCGCCCGCGCCGGCCGAGGCCGCGCTGGGGCTTCAGCCCGAGGCGCCCAAAGACGTGACCCCTCCCGATGGCTACGAGGTGGTCCTGCACAAGGACGCGCTCAAGCCAGGGCAGGTCACCGAGATCATCAT
>JBJONS010000786.1:0-3280 GCA_046051725.1 Pseudomonadota bacterium
CCGCCGTGGGCGCCGAGCAGCACCCGGGCCGGGCCCACCTGCGGCACCTCGGCGGGCCCGAGGTACAGGCTCTCGGCCTCGGCCAGCTCTTGCTCGGGCGGCAGGGCCACCCAGAGCTGGTAGCCGGCGATGCGGCCGGGGCTGGCCGGGGCGCCGTCATGCCAGACCCCGCGGCCGGCGCGCATCCACTCCACCCCGCCCTCGTCGAGCACGCCGCTCTTGCCGGTGGTGTCTTCGTACGAGAAGCGGCCCGAGATCAGCGCCGAGAAGGTCGCGATGCCGCTGTGGGGGTGCATGCCGAAGCGCGGCGCGCCGGCGGCCTCGACGTCAAAGGCGTCGAGGAAGACGAAGGGCTTGAGCTGCTCGCCGAGCTCATGCGGGCTGATCAGGCGGGTGATCGGCCCGTGGCGGCGGCCGGCGGTGCGCAGCAGCAGGGGGCGGGCGGCGGCGAGCGGCTCGGCCGGCGGGGCCGCGGTGAGCGGGCTGCGGGCGGGCGCGGGGCGCAGGGCGGCGGGGTCGGACATGGGCACCTCGGGGTTGGCCCACCCTCTTGCTCCGCCGGGGCCGGCGGCGAGGGGCCGCATGGTGCCCCCAGGGCGACAGCGCGGGCCCGGCAGGGCGACAGCGCGGGCCCGGCAGGGCGAGAGCCGCGGTCTTTACACACCTTCGGACAGCCACAACGCGCGGCCCACAGGCGGGGGCTACACCTGCGCGGTGCAGAGGATGAGGAGGTGCGTGATGATGAGGGTGATCCCGAGCGCCCCGGCGGCCTGCGCGGCGCTGGCGCTGCTCGTCGCGGCGGGCGGCTGCGCCGCGGGCGCGGCGAAGGCCGAGGGCGAAGACAGCGGCGGGCAGGGCGAAGACAGCGGCGGAAACGACGGCGGCGCCGCGCCGCTCCCCCTCGACCCCGGCCCGCTGGACGCGGCGCTGGACGCGGCCTGGGCCGACCGCCCCGCGGGCCTGCCGGGCCTCGGCCTCGTGGTCATCGCGCCGGACGGCGCGCGGCTCTACGAAGGCACCCGCGGCGCCCTCACCTTCCAAGACCGCCTGCCGGTGGCCAGCGCGTCGAAGCTGGTCAGCGCGCTGGTGCAGCTGCGGCTGGTGACCGCGGGGGCGCTGCAGCTCGAGCAGACCACCGCCGCGCACCTGGGCTGGACCGGGCCCGAGGGCGCGGTGACCATCGACCAGCTTCACGCGTTCACCTCGGGGCTCAGCCACGACCCCACCTGTCTGGTGGTCAGCGGGATCACGCTCGACGACTGCGCCGAGGCCATCCGCCGGGCAGGGCTGCTGGCCGCGCCCGGAGAGACCTTCACCTATGGGGGCGGGCACCAGCAGGTCGCGGGCGCCATCGTCGAGGAGGTCACCGGGCAGCCCTGGAACGACGCCTTCCGCGCCCTGCTCGCCGCGCCCCTGGGCCTCACCGATCCGGGCTTGCGCTACGTCACCCTGCCCCAGCGCCAAGAAGGAGAGAGCAACCCGCTGGTGGCCGGCGGCCTGCTCAGCACCGGTGACGAGTACCTGCGGGTGCTGCAGCTCATCCTGCAGCGCGGAGAGGTCGAGGGCGCGCCGCTCATCGCGCCCGCCCTGCTCGACCGGCTGCACCACAACCCCTACCCCGACGCCGAGATCATCACGTCGCCGCTGCAGGACTACGGCCTCGACTACGGCTACGGCTTCGGCGCGTGGCGCCTCTGCCCGCCGGACGCGGCCGACTGCGCGGTGGTCAGCGCGCCGGGCGCCTTCGGCGCGACCCCCTGGTTCGACCGCGACCGCGGCTACGCGGCCCTGCTGCTGATGGACACCGGCGACCCCGGCGGGGCCCGGTGGGCGGTGCCGGTCGAAGAGGGCCTGCGCGCCCTCATCGAGGCCCAGCTCGACGCGCGCTGAGGGCGGGGCGGCGCCCGCGCCCAGGGCTCTCCCGCGGGGCGGCCGCGCTCGCTACAGTCGGCCCATGCCCACGCCGACCGACGACCTGCCTGCCCGCGCCGCGCCCCACCCGCCGAGCCCGCCGTCCGCGGCGCCCTGGCTGCTCGCGCCGCCGTTCGGGCGCTTGCTGTTGGCCCAAGGGGTCGGCCTGGTCGGCCTCGGCGGCGCTTCTTTCGGGGCGGTGGCGGTGCTCGCCGCCCGCCTGCCGCCGAGCCAGTCGGGGCTCTTGGTGCCCGCCGCGGGCCAGCTGCTCGTGCTGGTCGTGCTCTACCTGCTGCCCGGCCTCGCCGCGCTGCTGGTGCAGCCCCCGGGCGGCGCGCCGGCGCCCCTGCGGCTGCGGCTCGGGGTCCAGCTGCTGCTGCTCGTGGTGGGCGGGCTGGCGGGGGCGGCCCGGCCGGTCTGGCTGCCGGCGGGCCAGGTGGTCGGGCCGCGAGAGGTGGCGCTGGCGGCGGGCTTGCCGGCGGCGCTGCTGCTGGCGGGCCTGGGCGCGGCGCTCTGGGCCTCGTGGAGCGGGCGGGCCCGGGCGGCGGCCCCCGGGCCGGCGGGGCGGGCGGGCGGACGGCCTCCGGTGGAGGCGGGCCGCCCCTGACCGGTCTCGTCGGTCTGGTCGGCGCCCGGCCCGGGCGTGCGTGCGGAGGGGGTGGACGCGGCTCAGCGCGCGTTCGGGTCGATGCCCAGCGCGCGGAGCCGCGCGGCGAGGGCGTCGGCGCGCTGCTGTGCCTCGGCTTTCTCGTGCTCGACCGCGGCGGCGCGCTGCTCTGCTTCGGCTGCACGCCGCTCGGCCTGCGCCCGCTGCTGCTCGGCCTGCGCCCGGTCCTGCTCTGCCTGCTCCCGCTGCTGCTCGGCCTGCTCCCGCTCGCGCTCGGCCTGCTCCCGCTCGCGCTCGGCCTGCGCCCGGTCCTGCTCGGCCTGCTCCCGCTCGCGCTCGGCCTGCTCCCGCTCGCGCTCGGCCTGCTCCCGTTGCTGCTCGGCCTGCTCCCGTTGCTGCTCGACCTCTGCCAGAAGGGCCAGCGCGGCGGCCTTCTCGGCCGCGTCGCGCTCGGCGTGGTAGGCGCGCCCGGCCAAGATGCGCGCGCGGTCTTCTTCGCGCTCGAGCTGGCGCCGCAGAATCTCGTCTTCGGTGAAGCGGTGAAGGACCTGCATCGCGTACTCCAGGGCGGGGCTCTCGGCGGCGGCGGCGCGGAGGGCGGCGCGCCACCTGGTCGCGCCCTCCGCCAGGAAGTGTAGCCAAAGGTCCGGCCCGTGCACGGGCCCGCCGGGGGAGTGGCGGCGCAGCCGGCTCAGCTCGACCACGTGCAGCTGCATCAGATCGGTGAGCGGGCGCAGATCGTGGCCGTCGCTCAGCACGAAG
>JBJONS010000787.1:0-3475 GCA_046051725.1 Pseudomonadota bacterium
CCCTGGCGCGACCCGGACCGTCAAGCAGCGCGTGCGGGTCCACGACGGCTACGGGGACGAGGTCAGCGAGGTTCACCTGCACCTGCGGGACCTGGATTCGCCCCGACTCGCCACGACGACCTCCACCGTGCAGGTCGACGGACAAGTGTTGCCAGCGTTCGCCTACACCCTCCGGCTTATCGACGACGGTTCGCAGGAGACCCGCGGCGACGGGGACGGTGAGCCCGAGGTAGGGGAGCGGATCGCCATCGAGGTCACGGTCGAGAACATCGGCCAAGGGGCGGCGGTCGACGGCTGGGTCCGCCTGCGGAACCGCGCCGGGCGGGCGGTGGATCTCGAAGGAGGATCCGGGCGCTTGGGCACGTTGGAGGGCCCGAAGGGGGGCGAGTGCCCTGACCCTGAGCTCGGCGGCTGCATCGCCCGCCTCGCCCCCGGTCAGGTCGCGGTGGTGCGCTTGCCCATCGAGCTGCGGGCGGCGCCGAGCGGCGACGCGTGGAGCTTCGAGCTCCAGGTCGGCGACGGGCAGCGCTTCGACTACACCACGGTCTCGAAGCTCGGCTTCTATGAGTACTATCAGCTTGAAGAGCTGCTCAACCTGCGGCCTGGCGCGCCGGTCGACGCCCGGCGCCGCGCGGCCCCCGAGGTCGAGCTCAGCCGGCGCCCGACCGCGCAGACCCACGACGAGACCGCTGTGCTCAGCGGGGTCGTGCGCGACCTGGACTCGGTCCGCGACCTGATGGTCTTCGTGGGGCCCGACAAGGTCTTCTACCGGGGCGGGGACGCGCAGATCACGACGGTGCCCTTCACCGTCGACGCCGCGCTCGAGCCTGGCCTGAACCACGTGGTGGTGCTGGCCCGAGACGGTGGCGGCCTGCGGAGCTCGCGCAGCCTCAGCGTCTGGCGGGGCGCCTCGGGCCCCGAGCTGGGCGCGACCGCCCAGGTGGGCGGCGCCAGCGGCGGCCCGCGCTGACCTTGGCGGCCGCCCCGGCTGCGATACCGGACCGGGAGGTGTGCGCCCCCCGGCCGTCGGCTCTGGTGCTCCTCCGCACCAGAGCGCCCGCTGTCGGCGCGCGCCCTCCCTCTGCACCTGGAGCACCCCATGGGCCTTCGTGACCGCATCAAGCGCGCCCTCCCCATCGTCGGTCTCGGCGGCAACCGGCCGAACCCGACCCCTCCTGTCCAGCCGGCGGCCGCCGCGGCGCCCGCCCCTGCGGCGCCCGCCCGCCCCGCGCCGGTCGACGACCCGCGCGGCGGCCTCACCGCTGACGCCTTCGTGGCCCAGCTGGTCAAGGACAACCCCATTGTCCTCTTTATGAAGGGCAGCCCGGGCATGCCCCAGTGCGGCTTCTCGGCGAACGCTTCGGGCATCCTGCGCTCGTATGGCCGACCCTTCGCGCACTTTGACGTGCTGAGCGACCCCGACGTGCGCCAGGCGGTCAAGGACTTCGGCCAGTGGCCGACCATCCCCCAGATCTACATCGGCGGCGAGTTTATCGGCGGGAGCGACATCCTCGCGCAGATGCACGCGAACGGTGAGCTCAAGGCGGCCATCGAGGCGCTGCCCAGCGCATCCTGAGGGCCCTGCTCAGCCCGGCTGGACCGCGCCGCCGCACAGGACGATGCGGTGGTCGGCGGGTTCGGTGAAGGCGGGCCCGGGATCGGCGACGACGATGGTCAGGCCGGCCCCCCGCAGCTCGTCGAGCGTCCAGGCCAGGGCCGCGGCGTCCGCCTCGTGCAGGCCGGCGCCGGGGCTGTCGAGGAAGAGCACGCCGCCGTCGGCCGCGCGATCCGCGGCGCTCAGCGCTTGGGCGAGCCCGAGGCGCTGGGCTTCGCCGCCGCTCAGCGTGTCGGTCCGCTGCCCGAGGCCGAGGTAGCCGAGCCCGGCCCGGGTCAGCGCCTTGAGCGGACCCGCGATCCGGATGTTGGTGGAGAAGACGTCCAGCGCGGTGTTCACGTCAAGGTCGAGCAGCTCGGCCACCGAGTAGCCGCGCCAACGGAGCACGGCCATCTCTGGCGCGAACCGGCCGCCGCCGCAGGCCGGACAGGGGGCGGCGCCGGTGGACCAGTCGCCGAGCTCGGCGCGCTCCTCCCCGGTCCCTTCGCAGACCTCGCAGCGGCCGCCGGCGCGGTTGAAGCTGAAGCGCTCGGGTCCCCAGCCGCGCTCGCGGGCCTCCCGGGTCGCGGCCAGCGCGGCGCGGACGTGGGACCACACGCCGATGGCCGTCGCGACCACGCTGCGGGCGCCCCCGGGCGGGCGCCGATCATCGACGAGCCACGGGGTGAGCGGGCCGCCGCCCGCGCCCTCCAGACCCAGACCGTCGCGCACCGCTGGCAGCAAGATCTCGTGCAGCAGGGTGCTCTTGCCCGCGCCGTTCTCGCCGAGGATCACGGTCCAGCGCCCGCGGGGGAAGCGGACCTGCACCGCGTGGAGGCCCCGGGTGGGGCCCGCGCTGACGGAGATCCACGCCCCATCCGCGGGCGCGCCGAGCGGAGAAGGGAGGCTCGGCTGGGTGATCGGGCGGGGTGGCCCCTGGTACACCACCCGGCCGCCGGCGCGCCCGGCGCCCGGGCCGAACTGGACCTCCCAGTCCGCGCCCAGGCGGAGCGGCGCCGCGTGATCGACGACCAGCACGGCGCAGCCCTCCGCCACCCGCGCGCGGAGCAGCCCGAGGAGCGCCCCCGCGTGCGCCGGATCGAGCCGGGCGCCTGGCTCGTCGAGGATGAGCAGCCCCCCGGGCAGCTCCTCGGCCAGGGCGGAGATCACGCGCAGCCGGGCCAGCTCGCTGGCCGCGCAGCGCGACAGCGGGCGGAGCAGCGGCAGGGCGCCGAGGCCCAGCTCGACGTGCAAGCGGATCGTTCGGGTGAGGATGCCTTCCAGCACGGCGTCGTCGGCCCGTCGCGGGGCAGCCGTCCACCAGGCGTCGAGGGCGGCGACCGTGCCGACGAGCAGCTGGTCGAGGCGGCGGCCACCGATGGCGACGCTGCGGATGGCCTCTGACAGGCCGATCTCGCCGCACTCGGCGCAGCCTTGGCCCACGCAGGCCGCGCAGCGCCCCCGCCGCTCGGGGTCGAGGGCGTCGGCCCGCAGGGGCTCGAGCGCGCGACCCAGCGCGGTCGAGAACGGGCGGTCGGCGAAGGGGATCACGGTCTGGAGGTCGTCTCCAGCGATCACGTAGGCCTGGCCGCCGCCTGCGGTCAGCGCCTGCTCGGCGGCCTCGCGGAGCCGATCCCCTTGATCGGCGCGGAGACGCAGCCGATCCATGACCAGCCCGATGGTCCCCCGGCTGGGCAAGCGCTGCAGCTCGTCGAGGCGGTGGAGCGCACCGGCGAAGTGCACGCGCAGCACGCCGTTCCGACGCAGCTCGTCCAAGAGCAGCGCGCCGCCGTCGCTCGGCGCGGGCCGAGGCGCGCAAAAGATCAGGATCTCGCCGTCTTCCCGCCGCAAGAGCGCGCGGACCAGCGCCTCGCGGCCCCC
>JBJONS010000788.1:0-10164 GCA_046051725.1 Pseudomonadota bacterium
GTCTTCCCCAGCAGCTGCAGCTTGTCCTCCGCCGCCCCCCGCCTGCGCATGTGCTCGGCGACCGCGCCGCGGGCCCAGGCCTTGAGGCCCGCGCCGCTGGTGCGGTCGGCCGCCTCTTGCAGCAGCGCCTCACACTCGCCGGCGCTCGGGCGCCGCTGGGGGGTCCAGCCCATCATCTGGCCGAGGATCGGCACGAGGGTGCCGTGGCTCTGGGCGATCTGGGCGAGGCGCTGCTCGAGCCGGCGCTCGTGGCCGTCCTGGCGGACCTTGGGCTGGCCAAAGGGCACGCCGGCCGCGGCCTGCCAGAGGCTGACGCCGAGGCCGTAGACGTCGGCCGCCGGGGACACCTCGCCGGTGATGATGTACTCGGGCGCCATGTAGTTGAGCGTGCCGAGCATGAGCTGCCCGGTGCTGCTCTCGCGCGCGTCGAAGCGGGCGCGGGCGACGCCAAAGTCGAGCAGCTTCACCGAGCCGCTGGTGGTGACCATGATGTTGGCGGGCTTCACGTCGCGGTGGATGACGTTGAGCGGCGCCGAGGTGGTGGGGTGGCGCGCGATGTGCGCCCGGTGCAGGCCGCCGGCCACGCCCGAGCCCAGCTCGGCGAGCGCGCGGGGCGGCGGCGCGCCGCCGTCTTCGCAGAGCGACTCGAGATCGGCGCCCTCGACATACTCCATGACCACGGCGTCGAGGCCATCGACGGTGACCATGTCGAGGACCTTGAGGATGGCGTCGTCTTGCAGCAGCCCGAGCAGCCGGGCCTCGTCGCGGATGCGCGAGAGCAGCTGCTCGGCGTCGTCGGCCGGGCGCCGGTGCAGCACTTTCACCGCGACCTGGCGTCGGAAGCCTTGGCCAGAGCTCAGCTCTGCGAGGTAGACGGTGCCAAAGGCGCCGGAGCCGATGGTCCGCAAAAAGGTCAGGGCGCGCATGGGGGCGGACCTTATCACAGGGCCGCCGACCGCCGGGCGGACCGCGCCGCGCACCCCGGGCACGCCCGCGACCCGCGCAGGCGATCGCTAGGCGTCGATGGGCCGCATGAACAGCAGCTCGGGGCTGAGGCCGAGCAGGGCCAGGGCGGCCTCGTAGCGGCCGCCCCGCGGGGTCTCGAGCACGACGCGGTGGTCAATGTCGGCGAACAGCCAGCTGCCCTCGTCGAGCTCGGCCTCGAGCTGACCCGGACCCCAGCCGGCGTAGCCGAGCAGCAGGTCGAAGTCGGCGCCGTCGGTCACGAGGCGGGCCAAGCGCTCGGCGCTCGGCGAGACCGCGACCTGATCGTCGAGCGACCAGCCCTCGTGCGCGCCGACCTCGCCGCGCCAGATGACGAAGCCCACGCCGTCGCCGACCGGCCCGCCCCAGCCCGTCAGGGCGGGGAAGGCCTGCCCGGCGTCAATCTCGAGCCGCGCCAGCACCTCGTCGACCCGCACCGCGCCCTCGCGGGTGAGCACGAGCCCGAGCGCACCCTGGTCGTCGTGGTGACACAGCAGCACGACGGTGTGGTGGAAGTTCGGGTCCCGCAGCTGGGGCGAGGCGATGAGCAGGCCGCTGAGCGCCATCGATTACCCCGGGACCCCGTACTCGCGCGCGGGCTCGATCTGGGGCTGGGCCCCGCTGGTGATCACCTCTTCGGTGATGACGACCTCACGGATGTTCTCTTCCGAGGGGACCTCGTACATGATGTCGAGCATCACGGTCTCGAGGATGGTGCGCAGGCCGCGGGCCCCGGTCTTGCGCTCGGCCGCGCGCTTGGCCACCGCGCGCAGCGCGCCGTCGGTGAAGCTGAGCTTGACCTTCTCGAACTTGAACAGCTTCTGGTACTGCCGCACGATGCTGTTCTTGGGCTCTTGGAGGATGCGGACGAAGTCCTCTTCGATGAGGTCATCCATGATCGCCAGGACCGGCAGGCGGCCGACGAACTCGGGGATGAGGCCGAAGCGGTCGAGATCGTCGGGCGTGGTGCGCGACAGCACCCGGCGCTTGTCGTCGACCTTGTCTTCTTGGCCGTCCTCGCCGGGCTTGAGGAAGCCGACCTTCTTCTTGCCGAGCCGCTGCTCGATGATCTTGCCGAGGCCCTCGAAGCTGCCGCCGACGATGAACAGGATGTTGCTCGTGTCGACCTGGATGAACTCTTGGTTCGGCAGCCGCTTGTTGCCGCGCACCTGGATGTTCGCGTGCGTGCCCTCGACGATCTTGAGCAGGGCCTGCTGCACGCCCTCGCCCGAGACGTCACGCGAGACCGACGAGGTGAAGCTCTTCTTGGCGAGCTTGTCGACCTCGTCGATGTAGACGATGCCGCGCTGGGTGCGCTCGAGGTTGCTGCCCGCGGCCTGGTACAGGTTCAAAATGATGTTCTCGACGTCTTCGCCGACGTAGCCCGCCTCGGTCAGCGTCGTAGCGTCGGCGATGACGAAGGGAACGTCGAGGAAGCGCGCCAGCGTCTGCGCCATCAGCGTCTTTCCGGTGCCGGTGGGGCCGATGAGCAGGACATTCGACTTCTGGATCTCGATGTCGTCGGTCTTGCCCTCGCCCTTCTGGTTGGCCTCGAGGCGCTTGTAGTGGTTGTAGACCGCCACGGCGATCTTGCGCTTCGCCGCGTCTTGGCCCACCACGTACTGGTCGAGGTAGCTCTTGATCTTGGCCGGAGGCGGGACCTTCTGATGGCCCCACGCCAGCGGCTTGGGCTGGTTGTTCTCGCGGATGATGTCCAGGCAGAGCCGGATGCACTCCGAGCAGATGAACACGTTGGGCCCGGCGATGATCTTGTCCACCTCCCGCTGCGGCTTGTGGCAGAAGGAGCAGGCGAGGCCCGAGGGGGTGCTGTACTTGGGCATTGGGTCCGGCCGATGCGGGGCGGTGGGGAGCGGGCCCGCGCCCCCCACGCCGCGCGCGGAGGGGGTGCGGGGGTGGCCGCCCGAAGGTACGGCCACGCGCGGCCGAGGTTGAGGCAGGGGCTCGGCGCAGCGCGGGCGTGGCTGACCGCCTAACGGGGCGCGGGCGCCCGGGCAGCCGGCGGCGCTGCTGACCCGCGGGCTCCCGTGCGGTATCCTCCCTCCGGGGTGCGCAGGGCTGGAGCTGGCCGGCGGGCTCCCCCTGGGCCCCTCCCGGGGCCCGCCCTCACCGCCCGAGGTCTCCGTGTCGTCTGGCAGCGCCTCCTCCATCCCCTACATCGGCGACCACTACGACACCCTCGGCCTGACCCGTGAGGCCACGCCCGAAGAGGTCAAGAAGGCGTACCGCAAGCTGGCCCGCGAGTGCCACCCCGACGTGGCCGGCGACGATCCCGAGGCGGCGCGCCGCTTCAACCGCATCCAGCAGGCCTACGAGATCCTGAGCGACCCCGAGCAGCGCCGGGCCTACGACACCGAGGGCCAGCGCCGCGGGCCGCCCCGCTCCCGGTGGACCGACGAGGGCTACCGCATGCCCGGCGGCCTCTACGTCCGCCCCGATGGCAGCAGCAGCAACGCCGGGGACGGCGTCAAGCGCAGGCCCCGCCGCGGCGCGACCGATCCGGCCAACAACATCGACCTGGAAGATATCTTCGGCGACTTTGGCGTCGGCAGCGGCAAGGCCGAGGCCCCCAAGACCCGCCCCGCACCCGGCCGCCCTCCCGCCGGCGGGCGCGAGAGCGTCTTCCCCGGCGGCACCGGCGCCTTCGCCGACGCCGACGGCTACATGGGCGATCTGGGCCGCGGCGGCGGCGGGGGCCCCAAGGTCGACAACCGCGGCACCTACGGCGCCCGCGGGACCGACGGCGCGCGCGTCGGCAGCCCCGGCCGCGACATCCAGCTCACCGTCGACATCTCGGGGCAGGTGGCCCACGCGGGCGGCGTCATCACGCTCGAGTACCCGCGCCTGCGCCTGAGCGAGGACGGCCGCGTGGTCAGCCGCTACGAAGAGCTCTACGACCTGCGGGTGCCGCCGGGCGTCCGCACCGGCCAAGCGCTGCGGGTGCCCCGCATGGGCGACGCGGGCACCGATGGCACCACCGGCGACCTGGTCTGCGCGCTGCGGATCTCGCCCGAGGCCGCCCGCGCGCCGGGCAGCATGTCGGGAGAGGGCGTCTACGGCCCGGGCCCCGCCAGCCGCGCGCCGGGCCGGGCCACGCCGCCGCCCGCGCCGCCGCCGGCCGAGGACCCCACCGCTGCGTCGGTGGACGTCCCGATCACCGTGGTGGAGGCCATCCTCGGCGGCCGCATCGAGGTCGACACCCCCGCGGGCCGGGTGCGCCTGGCCATCCCAGCGGGGACCAACAGCGGCAAGCGCCTGCGGCTGCGGGGCAAGGGCGCCGGCGGGACCGACCTCTACGTCGTGCTGCAGATCGTCGTGCCCAAGGACCTCGACGCCGAGAGCCGGGCCCTGATCGAGCGCTTCGCCGAGCTCAACCCCGACGACCCCCGCGCCCAGAGCTGAGGCGCCGCAGCGCGCCAGCCCGACGCCGAGGGGGCGGTCACGGTCGCCCGCCCGGCGCCACCGGCCGCGCCCCCTCCGCCGCGCAGCGGGACAGGCCGCCGCGCGGACCCACGCGCGCAGGGCGCCGAAGGGAGGCCCGCCTGGGTCGCGCTCAGCCCTCGACGGCCGGCTCGAGGCTCAGGGCGAGCACCTGGTCGACGTCCTCGACGAAGTGGAAGGTCAGCTCGTCGCGCACCTCAGCCGCGAGGTCGACCAGATCGTTCTCGTTGAGCTTCGGCAGGATGATCTCGCGCACCCCGGCCCGGCGCGCGGCGAGCACCTTCTCTTTCACCCCGCCGACCGGCAGCACCTTGCCGCGCAGCGTGATCTCGCCGGTCATCGCGACGTAGGAGCGCGCGGGCCGCCCGGTCATCAGCCCGGTCAGGGCGGTGAGCATCGCCACGCCAGCCGAGGGGCCGTCCTTGGGCACCGCGCCCGCCGGCACGTGCAGGTGCATGGCCCGCTCTCGCCAGGCGCTCGGGCTGACGCCCAGCCGCGCGGCGCGGGTCTTGATGATGCTGAGCGCCGCCTCGGCCGACTCTTTCATCACGCTGCCCAGCTGACCGGTGACCTGGAGCCCGCCCTTGTCATCGGGCCACGAGGTGACCTCGATGAACAGGATGTCGCCGCCCGAGGGGGTCCAGGCGAGGCCGATGGCGATGCCGGGCTGGTCGACCCGCTCGGCGAGCTCGACGAAGTGCCGCGGCGGGCCGAGCATGCCGCGCACGCCGTCGGCGTCGGGCACCACGAGGTCTTTGCTGCCGCCCTCGACGATGCGCCGGGCCGCCTTGCGGTGCAGCGTGGCCAGCCGCTGCTCGAGCCGCCGTACGCCTGCTTCGCGGGTGTAGGCCTCAATGACGTGCTGGACGGCCGGCTCGGCGAGGTGGAACCAGCCAGGCTCGAGGCCGTGGGCCTCGCGCAGCCGCGGCAAGAGGTGGTCTTCGGCGATGCGCAGCTTCTCTTCGAGCGTGTAGCCGGGGATCTCGGTCAGCTCGAGGCGGTCGATCAGCGCGTCGGGGATGGGGTCGGCCTCGTTGGCGGTGCAGATGAACAGCACCTGCGAGAGGTCGAGCGGGATGTCGAGGTAATGATCGACGAACGCGTTGTTCTGCTCAGGGTCGAGCACCTCGAGCAGGGCCGCCGCGGGGTCGCCGCGGAAGTCTTTGCCCATCTTGTCGATCTCGTCGAGCACGATGACCGGGTTCTTGGTGCCCGCCCGCTTCAGCGCGTGGGCGATGCGGCCCGGCAGCGCGCCGACGTAGGTGCGCCGGTGGCCACGCACCTCGGCCTCGTCGTGCACGCCGCCCAGCGAGATGCGCTGGAACTCACGGCCCAGCGCCTTGGCCACGCTGCGCCCGAGCGAGGTCTTGCCGACGCCAGGCGGCCCGACGAAGCACAGCACCGGGCCCTTGCCGTCGGGCTTGAGCATGCGGACGGCGAGGTACTCGAGGATGCGGTCTTTGACCTTCTCGAGGCCAAAGTGGTCGGCGTCGAGGACGCCCTTGGCGCCCGGCAGATCGTGGCGGTCTTCGCTGGTCTTCGACCAAGGGATGGCCGCGAGCCACTCGAGCCAGGTGCGGATGACCGTGTACTCGGCGGCGTCGCTGTGCATGCGCCGCAGGCGCTCGAGTTCGCGCAGCGCCTCGGCCAGGCCGGACTCGGTCATGCCGGCGGCCCGCAGCTTCTCTTCGAGCACCGCGTCGTCGTCGCGCAGCTCTGGCGCTTCACCCAGCTCTTTGCGCAGCCCGCGGATCTGCTCGCGCAGGTAGAACTCTTTCTGCTGCTTGTCGAGCGTGGTTTGGACCTTCTTCTCGATGTCGACCTTGAGATCGCGCAGCACGCGCTCGCGCTCGAGCCCCTCGAGCGCGCGGACGAGGCGCGAGTCGACCTCGGCGTCTTCGAGCCACCGGACCTTCTCGTCGAAGGGGAGGGTGAGCGCGGCGCAGATCTGGTCGGCCAGCGCGCCCGGCCCGAGCTGCAGGTCGGCGAGGCGGGCCAGCGCCGGGTGCGAGGGCTGCGGGGTCGTGAGAAAGTCGCTGAGCGCGGTCTTCAGACGGGCGGCGAGCAGCTCGACCTTGCGGGCGTCGCGCACCAGCTCGGGCAGCGGGCGGCCCTGGCCGCTGAGCCCGCCGTCGTCGTCGGCCCGCACGTGCTGGACCTGGGCCCGGCTGACGCCCTCGAGCAGCACCCGGGCCGTGCCGTCGCCCAGCCGCACACAGCGGAGCACGGTGGTCAGGCAGCCGACGCCGCCCAGGTCTTCGGCGATCGGCTCATCGACGCCCGGGTCGCGCTGCGGCACGACCAGCAGCGGGCTTTTGGCCTCGAGGCACTGCTCGACCGCCGCGACGGCAGAGGAGCGGAGGAGGAGCTGACGGGCGACGGTGCCGGGGAGGACGATGAAGTCTTTGACCGGCAGGATGGGGAGCAGTGCGCGCATGGGCGCCCCCGTAGCGCGCCCTCCCCCCGCTGCCTACCTGAACAGGAGCCATGCCGAGACCATCGTGTTTGACGATATTCTCGACAGACCCTGCCAGAGCAAGCGACGCGGCTGATACGCTCCGCGGCCGCGCTCCATCCCTGCGCGCCCACCCGCTGCTGCGGGCACGGAGAGCCGAGATGCGTCCTCGATCCTTCCCTTTGGCAGCCATCGCCGCCGCGATGCTGGCGCCCGCGGTCGCCTTGGCTGGCGATGAGCCGAGCCTCATCGACCAGGTCGACCAGCGCTTCGGCGAGCTCATCGTCGCGCCGCTCGCCAAGGTGCTGTTCTTTGATTTGGTATTTTGGGACGACACCCTGAGCGTCCCGATCGTCGTGGCGTGGCTGGTCTTCGGCGCGATCTTCTTCACGCTGCGGATGGGCTTCATCAGCGTGCGCGGCTTCAAGCACGCGATCGACGTGACCCGCGGCCTCTACGACCACGCCGGCGACGTCGGCGAGATCAGCCACTTCAAGGCGCTGTCCAGCGCGCTCTCGGCCACGGTCGGCCTCGGGAACATCGCCGGCGTCGCCATCGCCGTGAAGGTCGGCGGCCCTGGTGCCATCCCCTGGATGGTCATCGCCGGGCTGCTCGGCATGTCGTCCAAGTTCACCGAGTGCACGCTGGGCTTGCTCTACCGGACCGTCGACGCCAACGGCCATGTCAGCGGCGGGCCGATGCAGTACCTCTCGCGCGGCCTCGCCGAGAAGGGCATGACCGGCCTCGGAAAAGTGCTCGCCGTGCTGTTCGCGCTGATGTGCATCGGCGGCAGCTTCGGCGGCGGCAACATGTTCCAGGGCAACCAGAGCTACGAGGCGATGGCCGAGGCCTTCCCCGCCCTCGCCGACCACCCCGGCGTCTATGGCGTGCTGCTTGCGGTCCTGGTCGGCGCGGTCATCCTCGGCGGCATCAAGCGCATCGCCGATGTCGCGGGCTTCATCGTCCCGCTGATGTGCGGGGTCTACGTGGCGGCCGCCCTCTGGGTGCTGCTGGTCAACGCCGAGCACATCCCGACGGCCTTCGGCGCGATGCTCACCGGCGCCTTCTCGCCCGCGGCGGGCATCGGCGGCCTGCTCGGCGCCGCCATCCAGGGCTTCCGGCGGGCGGCCTTCTCGAACGAGGCGGGCATCGGCAGCGCCAGCATCGCCCACAGCGCCGCGGCGACCAACGAGCCGGTCAGCGAGGGCATCGTCGCGCTGCTCGAGCCCTTCATCGACACCGTCATCATCTGCACCATGACGGGGCTCGTGGTGGTGGTGACGGGTGCCTACCAGACCGACGTCGGCGACGGCGTCTTGATGACCTCGGCCGCCTTCTCGACCGCGCTGCCTTGGTTCCCGCTGGTGCTGACCTTCACGGTGTTCTTGTTCGCCTTCTCGACGATGATCTCGTGGAGCTACTACGGCGAGCGCTGCGCGACCTGGCTTTTTGGGACCAAGGCAAGCCTCCCCTACAAGCTGCTGTTTGTCTTCTTCACGTGGCTGGGTTGCGTGCTCAACGTCACCAACGTCGTCGAGTTCTCCGACCTGATGGTGCTGGGCATGGCCTTCCCCAACATCCTCGGGCTGCTGCTGCTCAGCGGAACGGTGCGCGAGAAGCTCGACGACTACTGGGGCCGCCTGCAGAGCGGAGCCATCCGCCGCACCCGCTGAGCGCGGGGGCGCCCACGGGGGTCGCTCAGCCGAGGTCGAGGGCCACCGCCGCCGCGCGCACCACGTCCTCGGCGGCGTCGCTGTGCACGACGGTGAGCAGCTGATCCTCGCTGGCCACCGCCGTGGCCGCGCGGTCGACGCCCGGCGCCCACACGATGAGGTTGGCGTGGGCGTCGCTGTCGAGCAGCGTGGTGAGCAGCTGCCAGCGGGGGTCCTCCGCGCCCTCGACGCAGAGGACCAGCGGCAGCAGCTGATCGGCGGCCAGGGGCGCACCGCCGCCGAAGCGGGCGACCCGCAGCCCCGCCGCCGAGAGCGCGCTGAGCAGGCGCTCTTCGGCGGGCCGCACGACCTCGTCGACCCAGAGCCGCACGCCGGCCTCGGGTCGACCGCGCGCCGGCAGGGCGAGCTGCACCACAGTGCCCCGGCCCGCGACGCTGCGCAGGCGCACGGCGCCGCCACAGGCGACGACCAGCCCGCGCACCGCGGCGAGGCCGAGGCCCCCGCCCGGCCGGGCGTCGAAGGGGTCGGGCGAGCTGTCGGGGGGCAGCCCGGGCCCGTCGTCGCTGACCTCGAGCCAGGCGTAGCGGCCCGGCGCCAGCGTGGCGCCCTGCCAGGCCCGGCGGCTGCGCAGGCGCATCAGCCCCGCCGCGACCTGCACCCGCTCGGGCGCCCCGGCCGGGTTGCGGACCGCGTTGTCGACCAGCTCGGTGATGAGGAAGCGCAGCACATCGTGCGGGACGGTGACCTCGGGCAGGCCCGGCGGCACGGCCCAGAGCAGGTCGACCTCGGCGCCGACGCGGTCCTGCACGTCCACGGCGATCTTGTCGAGCGCTGCGTTGAGGCGGGCCGGAGGCGCCGGCTCGACCGCCCCGGCGACGCCGCGCAGGCGCCAGGCCACCCGACCGAGGCCGCGGACCGCGGTCAGCTGGACCGCGGCGTCATCGACGTTCACCGGCTGGAGGCCGGCGAGGCTGGTGGCGAGGCGGGTCACCTCGTCAGAGAGCGCGCCCAGCACGGCGATCGGGAGCTCGTCGGCCCGGACGCCGCCCTCGGCCCGATCCCAGGTGGCGCCCACGGCCCCGCCGGGCAAGGGGCGGACCCGCACCGAGAACTCGGGGTGGGCGGCGGCCACCCACTGGGGAGGCCCCCCGTGTCGGGCCGCGCGCAGCACGCCCTCGAGATCGGCGTGCGGCGAGACCGCCGGGAGGAACCGGTCCTCGGCGAGCCGGGCGGCGCCCTCGAGGTGCGCCAGCTCGAGCGCGCCGTCGGGGCCCGGCAGCCAGACCGCCATGCCGTCGTGAAAGCCGCCGACCATGTGGAGGGCGTGGGCGTGGGTCCAAGCGGCGTAGCGCTCGGCCGGCGTCGGAGGAGCGCCGGCCGCGTCCAGCCGGACCCGGAGGTCGGGCAGGCGACGCGGCTGCGGGGCGGTGGGCTGGTTCACGGCGGGGCATCTCCTCATCCCGCTTTAATGTGCCCCGTCCCGCCCTGGGCCAGCCCATGTCCGCACTGTCCGCTTCCGCTGCCTTAGATGTCCGCTCAAGCTGCCTTAGAACAGGCGCTTGCGCTTGGTCGAGGTGAGGATGCCCATGGCCT
>JBJONS010000789.1:0-11188 GCA_046051725.1 Pseudomonadota bacterium
GCGACGTGCGGCCCGCCGGCGCGGTGGTCTGGACCCGGCGCTTCCTCGGCGAGCGCTGGACCGAGCCGGCGACCCCGCTGGGCTGGAGCGTGATCAGCGAGCAGCTCGAGTGGTTCATCGCCTACCCGCGGGTCAGCCGGCGCCACCTCGGCGGCGCGCCGGCCCTGCGCCTCCACCGCTTCGCGCCCTACGTCAACGCCACGATCTTCCGACACCTCGCGTTCAAGCTGCCCGGCATGGCCCCGCCGCGCTTCTTGCTCGAGCTGCTGCCGGCGGACGAGGAGGCGGCGTGGCTGCGCGGCCTCGCCCGCGCGCCGGACCTCGCGGTCTATGGCGCGGTGCTGCAGGACACGCTCCGTGAGCGGCGGTGGCGCAGGTTCCGGTGGAACCCGCTGCGCAACTGGGCCCAGTGGGACAGCTTCGCGGCCGCGCTCGACGCAGAGCTGCCGGCCCTTCACGCGCCGGTCCTCGACGAAGGTGACGCGCTGCGGCGCCATCACCGCTGTGTCGAGCTGCTCCGCGGCTACATCTCGATCCACATCTGCAGCCTGCTGTTCGCCAACATCACCTACGAGGCCGCGGCCGCGGCGCTGGCGGCGGGGGGCCGCGAGGGGCTCACCGCCCGGGTGCTCCGACCGCTGGGCGAGAGCTGGACGGTGCGGACGAACCGGGCGCTGCGCGCGCTCGGGCGCGGGGAGCTGCCGCTCGACGCCTTCCTCGAGGCGTTTGGGCACCGGGCGAGCTCGTCGTGGGAGCTGTTCTCGCCCCGGTGGGCCGAGGCGCCCGAGATCGCGCTCGGCCTGGCCGCCGCCGCCCGTGGGGCGCCCGACCCCAGCGTCGAGGCCGCGCAGGCCCGCCTGGAGGCCGATCGCATCGAGCTGCGCCTGCCCGACGGGCTGCGGGGCCTGGTCTCGCTCACCCGCCGCTACCTGCAGCTTCGGGAAGATCAGCGGTTTGTCTTCGACCGCCTCGCCTGGGCCCACAAGAAGGCGCTGCTGTGGCTCGAAGGCGCCCGGGGGATGCAGCTGCGCTTCCTCGAGCACGGCGAGCTGATCGGCCTCGTCGAGGGCCGGCTCGACCCGGGGACCGCCGCGGGCCTGATCGCGCGGCGCGGAGAGGCCTGGGCCGCGGAGGTCGAGCGCCGCCGGGTGGGCGATGAGCCGCCGATGGTGCTGACCGAGGGGGAGGAGGCGCCGCGGGCGGCGGAGGGGCGCTTGACCGGCCTCGGCATCAGCGCGGGAGAGGTGCGGGCGGTGGCGCGGGTGCTCCGCAGCCCGGCAGAGGGCGCCCGCCTCGGCCGGGGCGAGATCCTCGTCGCGCGGGCCGCCGACCCGGGCTGGACCCCCCTGTTCCTGGTGGCCGGCGGGGTGGTCCTCGAGCAGGGCGGCATGCTCAGCCACGGCGCGGTCGTCGCCCGCGAGTATGGCCTGCCTGGCGTCGTCAACGTCGAGGGCGCGACCACCCGCATCGCCGATGGGCAGGTCATCACGGTCGACGGCCGCCGGGGCCTCGTCTTTCTGGCCTGATCAGGCCGCTACAGGAATCGCTCGATGCTGCGCTGGAACTCGATGCGGTCGGCGAGATCGGTGAGGTAGTCGAGGCGCTCAGAGTCCCACAAGAGCTTGGGCGACTGATCGTAGCGCTCGAACCACTCTTCGTAGAGGCCGTTGAGGGTCCGCAGGTACTTGAGCGGGATGGCCTGCTCGCTGGGGCGCCCGCGGCGCTTGATGCGCTGGCGGATCGCCCGCACCGAGCACCGCAGGTAGATCATGAGGTCGGGCGGCTGCACGGCGGCCCGCATGGTCCGGTACAGCTCCATGTAGGTGGCGTAGTCCCGCGGGGTCATCGCCTTGGAGCGGTACAGGTTCTCAGCGAAGATCTCGGCGTCTTCGTAGATGGTCCGGTCCTGGACCACGGTGCCGTCGCTCGAGCTGAGCGCCCGGTGCAGCCGAAACTTGTGCGATAGAAAGTAGATCTGGCTTTGGAAGCCCCACCTCGGCATGTCCTGGTAGAAGTCATCCAGGTAGGGGTTGTCCATATACGGCTCGTAGACGGGCTCAAAACCGTAGCGGGCGTGGAGGAACTCCACCAACGAGGTCTTGCCGACGCCCATGTTCCCGGCGACGGCGATGAACTTTTGCACGGGGGCTCCCAAGCGCGGGCGCGCGGGGTGGGGCGGTCCGGGCCGCGCCGGCGGTGGCGCGGCCGTGCTCGGGCAGATCAGGGCAGGTACACGCCGAGGTTGCCGTGGGCGTCGGTGATCCGGAGACCGATGGCCCCCTCGGGAGGCGCGTAGGTCCACCGGCTGGCCCCGGCGACCAGGGTCGGCTCCGGCGCCGGCTCGGTCAGCAGCTCGCCCTCGGCCCCGAGCCACGTGAAGGTGGCGTCCAGCACGGGGTTCGCGCCGCGGCTGGCGCCGTCGATGTGGACCATGCGGTAGCCGGCGGCGGGGCCGATGATGCTCGCGTCGATGGTGAGCTCATCGACGCGCTGCACGGTGATCTCGGCGGGGATCACGTCGAAGGGCGGGCTGGTCAGCTCATAGTCGGTGGTCGGCCTAGGCCAGGTGCTGGCCGCGCCCGCCGCGGTCTTGCCGTAGTCGTGCAGCCGGTAGCGGCCGAGCGGGAGGTCCACGCGCGCGCCCGCCGCTCCGACCGCCTGCCAGGACGCCCACCAGCGCGTCGATTGCACCTCTTCGAAGGGGTAGAGCGGGTCGGGGGTGTAGGCGGTCAGGATGTCGGGCAGGGCGTCGGAGACCGGCCGGCCCGAGGGGGTGAGCACCTCGGCCCAGGAGCCGTCAGGCTGCTCCACCTCCAAAATGACGTCAGGAAGGTCGACACCGGGGTCTCCGCCCTCCCACATGAACTGCGCGATCCCCTGGACCCGGCGCACCTGGGTCGGCGGCGCCACCTCGAGCGGCAGCTCGGGGAGGGGCGACCAGAAGTCGGCAGGCACGCTCTCCAGCGCCGTACCCGCAGCGGGCGTGAGGTCGGGCGCGTTCTCGGGGAGGGTGGCCGCCGGATAGCTGACGAAGCCGTAGGTGCCGTCGGGGTTGCTCGGCTCGACATCGGCGGTGAGCAGCCAGTTCGCGCTCATGTCGATGACGTGATCGAGCACGAAGTCGCCCTGCAGCGGACCCCAGATGTTGATGTTGGGCTCGTAGCCGCCCAGCAGCCAGTCCTCGGTGACCATGAGGTAGCCCTGGTGATCCTGGCTGTAGCCGATGGGGATCGCGTGGGGCACGCCGAGCTCGTCACGGACCCGCCGGCGGAACATCTCGGTGTACATCGCCGTGGTCTCGCCGGGGAAGAAGCCCCACAGCACGTCGCTTTTGCTGACGTTGCCGTCCGCGTCCAGCACGCTGACGCCCCCCCAGAAGCTGGCCGAGACCACCGCGCGCGTCGACTCTGGCAGGGGGAGGGTCGCGCCCCCGTCGATGTCGAAGAAGCTGGCGATCACGTTGGCGATGGTCTCGACCTCGACGCAGGACGAGTAGGGGAAGGTGTCCGAGCCGATGCCGACGCCGGGCAGCAGGGGGCTCTCGTCGCCGCAAAACGCGCCCCCGTAGCGGGTGTTGAACTCGTCGATCGGGCTGATGATCTCGCCCAGCTCGTCATAGACGCGGCCGTCCTCGGGCCGCTCTGGGTCGTAGGGGGCGTAGGTCCAGTCGACCGCGCCGCCGCGGCTCACCCGGATGTCGTCGCGGGCCGACGCGAAGCCGTGGATGACGGTCTCGAGCACGATGGGGTCGGCCGAGACCGGGGTCCGCTCCCACAGGTCGACGATGGCGTCCGCGGCGAGCTCGCCGACGGTCTCGAGGCGGGCGAGGCCGTCGTCGCGCCCGCGGGGGCTGGCGTCGCCGCCGCCGTGCTGCATCATCGCGACCACGAGGGGCTGGTCGAAGCGCTCGCGCACCGCGAGCTCGGTGTGGCCGGGGGCCTCGTTGCTCCACAGCTGGTTGTCGCCGCCGAGCGTCGTGCCGTGCATGCCGAAGGCATAGAAGAAGCCGATGGGGGCGCCCTCTGCGGTGTCGACCCGCAGCATGGTCAGGTTCGGGTCCTTGTACCGGCCGGCCGGGATGTCCGAGAAGAGCTGCAGTGCGTCATTCTCGGGTCGACGGTCCGAGTAGACCGCGTCGGTGGGGTCCCAGTCGCGCGCGATGCCGACGCCGATCGCCGCCGGCACCCGGGCCGCGTAGGCCTCGAGGAAGGCGCCCTCGATCGAGCCGACCACCCGCTGGAAGATCTCTTCATTGTAGCGATCGCCGCCGAGGTACCAGGTCAGGCCCTTGTCCCAGTTGGACGGCGCGCTGTGGGAGTGGCTGGCCGACAGGGTCACCCGGCCGGTCATGTCGCGGCCGGTGGCGGCGCTGAGGCGGCGCTCGAGCTCGAGCACGATGCCCTCGTAGATGTAGATCGCGTCGGTTTGGCCCATGGCGATGGCCTGGTCGCCGTTCTCGAGCCAGAGCACCTGGACCGCCGGCCGGGTCTGCACGCCGGCCGAGGGGTTGAAGTTGTTGACATAGGCGCTGCCGCGCTTGTCGACCTCGCCCTCGTTGCCGAAGCAGTTGCAGCGGCCGGTGTAGCCGCCCAGGGGCACCCCCGGGGGCAGGTCGAGCAGCGCATCGGCCATGCCGGCCACCGGCGGGCCCGCGACGCGGTCGGGGTAGTCGACGGGCACCTCGTCGTCGGGCGGGCCGTCGCCCTTTCCTGCGGGCGGATCGCCGCACGCGGCGAGGGTGGAGAGCCCGAGCAGGGCGGCCAGGAGCGGGTGCGGGGCGCGGGGCATGGGAGGCTCGCGGTGGGCGGTGGCGGGGCGCATCATGGACCAGCCGGCGGGCCGCGTCGAGGGCGGTGCGCGGCGCGGCGCCGGATGTGGCCCGGCCTTCGGGCACAGAAAAGCCGCCCTGGGGGAGGGCGGCTCGTCGGTTCGGGGGCGGCCAGCGGGGGCGCGGCCGGCGGCGATCAGGGCTGCTCGACCGGGGCCTCGACGTCGCCGGCGTTCGCGGCGGCGAGGGCGGTCAGGGTCAGCCAGCCGAACGCGATGGCCAAAAAGACGTTGAGCAGCGAAGAGGTGGCGGGCTGCTCGTCGTGCTTGACGTGGAGGGAACGGGCCATGACAGCTCCGGAGGAGGGCAGAGGGGGAGATCGGGAGGGGGGCGTTGAGGCCGCGCGAAGCTACGAAGGGCGGCTCGACACGTCAAGGCTGCCGCCGAGACAAGTTCGAGGGTGTTCGACGTTCCACGGCGCTGCGCGAAGATGGCGTGGTGGACGCTGGCCTCGCAGGGGCTGCGGGGTGTTCCCCGCGCTCGCCGCAGTGCAAGCTCGGTGCCAAAGGGGGCGCGGGGCTCATCGCCCGCGGCGGCTGACCGATAGCCGGAGGAGCGCGGCGCCGGCCAGGGCCCGCTGGAGGGCTGGATGGGCGTCGACCTGGAGCGCGAAGCACGGAAAGCGTCGCTTCAAGCGGTGCTGATCGAGTCGGCGGACCCGGGCGTGCGGGCGAGGGCGCACCTGGACCTCGGCCGCCTGCTCATGGTCGAGGGCCGGGTCGAGCAGGCGGTCCGGCACCTGCGCGAGGCCCTGCTGCTGGATCGGCGGCTGCAGGCGGCCCGCACGCTGCTGTCCGAGCTCGGGGAGGGCTCGGCGCTCCACACGGCCGGCGAGGGCAAGCGGGGGATCGCCCGCGCGCTGCTCGGGCGTCTGCGCGGGCGCTGAGGCCAGACATGAGCGGGCCCGCGACCCCTCCCGCCAAGCGCGGTGGGGAGGCGGGCCCGGCGGGACGGCGGGGGCTCAGTTGAGCTTGATCGCCTTCTCGGCCTGGATGTCGACCGCGTAGCCCTTGCCCTCGAGCTGCTTCTGGAGCGTGGCCGCCCAGGCCTCGACGCCCTTGCCGTCCTTGACCGGCTCGGGGCTGCCCGAGACACCCCAGGGGCTCTCGATCTCGCAGCCCTTGAGCTTGGGCTTCACCGCCCGCAGCGGCGCCTCGACGTCCGACAGGATGACCCAGCGCTTGCCGGGGTCGGTGACCTCGGCGAGGTGGATGACGGCCGTCTTCTTGCCCTTGCAGTCGCCGAGCTCGACGCTGGCGGCGCCATAGAGGAAGGTGCCGCCCCCCTGGACCCGGTCGGGGTAGATGGTCGGCAGCAGGCGGGCGGCGGCCCGCTGGCTGCCCGAGGTCGCGAGGCGGTCAGCGACGGCCTTGGCCTTCTCTTTGTCGACGGCGCGGGCCACGTCGACGAGGGCGGCCTCGAGCTTCTCTTTGTCCTCGGCGCTGATCTCTTGGCCCATGGTCGGGGCGACGGCCTCGTCCATCTGGGCGAGCAGGCCGTCAAAGGGACCGGCGGCGGCCGCCGCGATGGCCGCCTTGGTCAGGGTCGGCAGCGCAGCGGCGCGGGTGCGCTTGGTGTAGATGCCGACCAGGGTGTTGTACTTCTCGTCGTACACCTTGGCGGGCGGCTTCTCGATCTCTTTGACCATCCACTCGGCGAGGGAGGGGGCCTCGCAGGCCACCAGCGCCTTCTCCCACCGCTGGAACTCGATGTCCTTGAGGCCGCCGTAGGCCGCCTGAAGGAAGGTGAGGATGGTGGCCTGGGTGCCGCACTCGGCGCCGATCCGCGAGACGACCTCGTCGCGCACGCTGTAGTCGCTGATGTACCCGGGCATCTTCCACACCGGCTGCCAGACGTTCGACTGCACCGCGGCGAGGCTGAGGGCGTGGAGCGCGTCGGAGTCCTTCGCCTTCGGGAGCAGGTCTTTGAACGTGACGGCGGCGAGCTCTGCGTCGCAGGCGGCCAGGGCGGTGAAGGCCGGCGCGAGGGCCTCATCGGCGGAGCCGTTGGCCTTCGCGAGCGCGGCGTCGCACTTGCCGGCGTGGGCGGCAGGGACAGCGAGGGCGAATCCGAGCGCGGCGAGCAGCATCATGGGGAGGTCCTCGGTGGGGACGTGAGGAATGGGTGGGGCCGGAGCCGTGGGGAGCGGGCGAGGAGCCTGTCGGCGGCCGGGGCCGACTGGCGCGACCGGACCGGGCAGGTCGGGGGCGGGCAGGGGGACCAGGCGCGCGGCGCGGCGCGTCGCCGAACCCGGTCTGGAACCGCTGGGGAGGGGGGGAGTAGCGGATTGTGGCGGCGCCGTCGAGGTGTCGGCGGCCCCGAGGGTGGGCGAAGAGGCGGGTCGGCTCCGTTCTCTGGACGCCTGGGCTGCGCTGGACCGTCCCCGATTGTCAGAGCCGTGCAAGGCCCTGCGCGGGGCGTCCGCCCTGCGCGGGCCGGCGGCGGGGCCACGGCGGGCGCCCGCGCGGGCCCGGACAGATTAGGGGGGGTGCCCGCCGGCGGCTCCACCAGCGGCGCAGCGCCCAGCGGAGGTCGTCGGTCCGCACCGCCGACCGCCCCGAGGCTCTCGGCCCGGGACCGCCCGCCGCACCCTGCTCGGACCCGGAGGGGTCCGTGAACCGGAGCGCCACCGCCATGGCCAGCCAGCCCGCTGACTCTGTGATGACTGACAGCCTCCTCACCGGTGAGAACGCCGCGTGGGTCGATGAGCTCTACCGGCGGTGGCTGCGCGCGCCGTCCGAGGTGGACGCCCGCTGGGCGCCGCTGTTCTCGTCGTGGGCCGAAGAAGAGCGGGTCGGCGTGGCCCAAGGGCCCGCGGGTCCCCAGGGCGCGCCCCGTTCGATCTTCGCGGCGGCGTCGACCACGGCGTCCCCCGCTGCAGCCGGCGACCCCGAGACGGCCCGCCGCCAGAGCGGCGTCGTGCAGCTGATCAACGCGTTCCGCGTCCGCGGGCACACCGAAGCGCAGATCGACCCGCTCGGCCAGCAGCAGTTCGCCCCGCACCCCGAGCTTCAGCTCGAGTTCTATGGACTCAGCGAGGCTGATCTCGACGAGCCTGTCCGGGCGGCCCCGCTCTACGGCGAGGGCGAGACGACCACGCTGCGGCGCGTCATCGCTCGCTGTCGGCGCGCGTACTGCAGCGGTTTTGGCGTCGAGTTCATGAACATCGGCGACATCAGCAAGAAGCGCTGGCTCCAAGAGCGGATCGAGACGCTGCAGGACCGCCCCGTGCTCACGCGGGCCCAGCTGCTGCGCATGCTGCGCCTGATGAACGACGCCGAGAACTTCGAGCGCCTGCTGCACAGCCGCTTCCCCGGCACGAAGCGCTTCAGCGTCGAGGGCGCCGAGACCCTCGTGCCGCTGCTCGACCTGCTGCTGTCCGAGGTGAGCGCCCGCGGCGTGGATGAGGTCATCATCGGCATGGCCCACCGGGGCCGGCTCAACGTGCTGGCCAACATCCTCGAGAAGCCGGTCCGCCAGATCGTCGACGAGTTCGCCGGCACCGCCCACCGGAAGTCCGACACCTACAGCGGCGACGTGAAGTACCACCTCGGGTACAGCGCCAACTACAAGACCGTCGCCGGGCGCTCGGTGCTGCTGTCGCTGGCCTTCAACCCGAGCCACCTCGAAGCGGTCGACCCCGTGGTCGAGGGCCGGGCCCGGGCCCGCCAAGACCGTCGTCGGGACGCCGTCGGCGAGAACATTCTGCCCATGCTCATCCACGGCGACGCGGCCTTCGCGGGCCAGGGCATGGTCACCGAGGTGCTCAACCAGAGCCAGCTCCCCGGCTACCGTGCTGGGGGCACGGTCCACATCATCGTCAACAACCAGATCGGCTTCACGACCTCGCCGGTGGACGCGCGGTCGACCCCCTACTGCACCGACGTGGCGCGCATGCTCGCGGTGCCGATCTTCCACGTGAACGGCGAGGACGTCGAGGCGGTGGGCGCGTGTGTGCGGCTGGCCGCAGAGTGGCGCCAGACCTTCCACGAGGACGTCATCATCGACGTCTACTGCTACCGCAAGCACGGCCACAATGAAGGCGACGAGCCGAGCTTCACCCAGCCGCTGCTCTACGACGTCATCCGCAAGAAGCAGTCGCCCTGTCGCATCTACGCCGATGCGATGGCCGCCCACTTCGGGATCCCGCGAGAGGAGGTCGACGCGGTCGCCGCCGACAGCCTGACCCGCCTCGACGCCTGCCTCACCCAAGAGCTGCCGCCGCACGGCCAGCCGAGCCCGCGGGTCGAGGTCACCCGGCTGTGGGACGCCTACCAGGGGCAGGACGTGTGGGCGCCCGTCGCGACCGGCGTGCCGTTGACCGAGCTGGTGCCGCTGCTGCGCCAGATCAACACCGTCCCTGAAGGCTTCTCGGCGCACGACAAGATCCGCCGGCTGCTGCTGCAGCGCGCGGCGATGGTCGAGGGCAAGGCGCCGCTGGACTGGGCGCTGGCGGAACAGGCGGCCTACGCCTCGCTGCTCGCGCAGGGCTTCGGCGTGCGGCTGAGCGGCCAGGACTCGGGCCGCGGCACCTTCTCGCACCGGCACGCGGTGCTGACCGACACCCGCACGGGGGCCGAGTACGCGCCGCTGGGGCACCTGCGCCCCGACCAGGGGCCCTTTGCGGTGTACGACTCGCTGCTCTCCGAGGCGGCGGTGCTCGGCTTCGAGTACGGCTACAGCCTCGAGTCGCCCGACACGCTGGTGCTGTGGGAGGCGCAGTTTGGCGACTTCGCGAACGGCGCCCAGGTCATCATCGACAACTTCATCGTGTCGGGCGAGCAGAAGTGGCAGCGCCGCTCGGGCGTGGTGATGCTGCTGCCCCACGGCTTTGAGGGCCAGGGCCCCGAGCACAGCAGCGCGCGGCTCGAGCGGTACCTGCAGAGCTGCGCCGAGGACAACATCGTGGTGGCGAACTGCTCGACGCCGGCGAGCTTCTTCCACCTGCTGCGCCGCCAGATGGTGTGGAACCTGCGCAAGCCCCTCGTGGTGATGTCGCCCAAGTCCTTGCTGCGTCACCCCGAGTGCGTGTCCTCGCTCAATGAGCTCGAGAGCGGCCAGTTCTCCGCCGTTCTCGGCGAGACCGATCCGCTGGCGCCGAGCGGGGTCCGCCGCGTGGTGCTGTGCACCGGCAAGGTCTTCTACGAGCTCCGCGCGGCCCGACGGGCGCAGAAGAACGAGCAGGTGGCCATCTTGCGCGTCGAGCAGCTCTACCCGTTCCCCGCGCACGCGCTGCGGGAGGCCCTCGCGGCCTACCCGGCCGGGGTCGAGGTGGTGTGGTGCCAAGAGGAGCCCCGGAACATGGGCGCCTGGCCGATGTTCGACGAGTGGTTGACCGACGGACTCGGGATCCGCCCGCAGTACGTCGGCCGCCCCTCGGCCGCTGCCCCCGCCACGGGCTACCCCGACAAGCACAAAGCGCAGCACGAGGCGCTGATCCGCGCGGCGCTGACCCTTGCCTGACCCGGGCCGGCTGGCCCGCCGCCCATTCCCGACCCGGGCCCGCGCCGGGGAGCAGGAGCGAAGATGAGCGATACCCCCCGCACCGCTGTGGTGGTGCCCGTAATCGGCGAGTCGATCACCACCGCGATCCTCGCGACCTGGAGCGTGAAGGTGGGCGGCGCGGTGACCGCCGGGCAGACCCTGTTCACGGTGGACTCCGACAAGGCCTCGCTCGAGGTCCCTGCGCCCAGCTCGGGCGTGCTCGTCGAGGCCTTGGCGAAGGAGGGCGATGAGGTCCGCATCGGCGGGACCGTCGGCTGGATCGCCGCCGCCGGCGCGCCGGCCGCCGTGGAAGCTGCGCCGCCCGTCGAAGCTCCGCGCGCCGAGAAGGCCGCGCAGACCGGCCCGGCCGCCCGACAGGCGGCGGCCAGCGCGGGCGTCGACATCCAGTCGGTGACCGGCAGCGGCCGCGGAGGCCGGGTGATGTCCGCCGACGTGGTGGCCGAGGCGGCGAAGGTGGTGACCGCGGCCCCAGCAGCTGCCCCGACCGCGGCCCCGGTGCCGGTGGCGGTCACCGTGCGCCCGGCCGGTCGGACCGAGCGCGTGCCGATGAGCCGCCTGCGCCAGACCATCGCGCGCCGGCTCGTGGAGGCCCAGCACACCGCGGCCATGTTGACCACCTTCAACGAGGTCGACATGTCGCAGCTCATGGCCCTGCGGACGCAGTACCAGGACCGCTTCGTGAAGCGCTATGGCCTCAAGCTCGGCTTCATGTCGTTCTTTGTGAAGGCGGTCATCGAGGCGCTCAAGGAGTTCCCGGCGGTCAACGCCGAGATCGACGAGAGCGACCCGAAGAAGCTCGAGATCGTCTACAAGCACTACTTCAACATCGGCGTGGCGGTCTCGACCGACAAGGGC
>JBJONS010000790.1:0-8137 GCA_046051725.1 Pseudomonadota bacterium
GCGGCCCCCGCGTCGGACGCGGTGCCCGGCGCCCCGACGATCAGATCGTCGTAGCCGTCGTTGTCGACGTCACCCGCGCCGTCGAGGCTGAGCCCCAGGTCAGCGGCGTCGGCGCCGTGCACCAAGGTCGCCGCCGCGGTGGACAGGCCGGCGGCCGCGCCGTGAAAAACATAGACCCGGCCGCGGTCGCTGCCAAAGGTCGGCCCGCCAACGGCGACATCGGCGTGCCCGTCACCGTTGAGGTCGCCGACCGCCCGCACCGTGAGGCCGAAGGACCCGCTCTCGGCCCGGCCGTCGGCCCGCCAGCCGGCGAGGCTGTAGACGGGGTCGATCTCGACCGGGTAGCGCGCCCCCGCGTCGTCGACCTCGACCACAAAGCCGCCCGCGGCGGGCTGCAGCCGCGCCGGCAGGGCCCGGCCGTCGGCGTCCCAAGCGGCGAGGCCGTCGATGGTCCAGCGGTCGCCCCGGGCGTCGCGCAGGGCAAGGGCCTCTCCACCGCCGCTGAGGGCCTGGTGCCCCTCGACCGCCACCGTGACGGTCAGCGGGCCGTCGCCGAGAGGAGGTGCCCCCACCGTCCAACCCTGGGCGAGCGCGTCGCCCTGGCCGACCCACCACTCGGTCAGCGCGCCGTCGCGGCGCTCGAGGCGGGGCACGCAGGCGCCCTGGGCGTCGACCGCGGCGGTGCAGGCCCCCGCGGCGGGCGCGCCCTCAGGCAGGGCGGCGCTCTGACCCGGCCGGCCGAGCGCGGCGGTGCGCAGGCGCAGGCGCCCGCCCAGGTCGGCGGTGCGGCCCTGCCAGCGCACGGTGATGTCAGCGACCTCGGCCTGCCAGACGCCGTCTTCGAGGCGGATGGCCTGGGCCTCGGCCCGGACGCGCCGGCCGACCTCGGCCTGCCAGTCGGCGGTCGCCGCGGGCGCGGTCGCCGCGGGGGCCCGTGCCCCCGGGGGAGCCGCCTCGCGAGCCCCCTCGGGCGCGGGCGCGCCGGCGGCGAGGGCGAAGGGGCCGAGCAGCAGGGCGCGAGAGAGCAGGCGGCGGGCCATCGGAGCTCCGGGTGGGGCGGGGCGCCCCGGACCGCCGCAGCCTAACCAGCAGCACGGCCTGCGAGGTCAAGATGGCGTGATGTGCGTCATCCCCGACGACGAGACGGGCGGGACGAGCCGCGCCGGACCCGCCCACCGCGGGGGCGCCGCGGGCCGCCTCGCGCGCGCCACCCGGGCCGGAGCGCGGCCGCAGGCCGGTCGCGCAGCGACCACGGGGCCCTTCGGCCCCGCGCGCGCAGGACAGGGGCCGGCGGCCGCAGGCCGACGGGGCGCCCAGGGTCAGGGGTCGATTCGCAGCACCTCGACGCTGTCTTCGCCGAGCGCGGCGCCGCGCAGGTCGGTGGCGACGAGGCGCAGGGTCGAGCGCCCGGTGGGGACGGGCAGGGTCAGGCTCCAGGTGGTCGGGCCGGTCCAGCCGGGCTCGGCGCTGAAGCCGGTGCTGTCTTCACGGATGGCGCGCACCGACACGCCGCCCGTGCCCTCGAGGGTCACGGTGGGGGTCGTGACCTCGACCGTACGCCCGCCGCCGGTGGTGATGCCGAAGGGGGCCGGCGGGTACCGCGCGTCGACCGCGTCGCCGGCGCCCGACCGCAGGTACCCGGCGCGGGCGTCAATAAACGCGCAGTGGCCGGCGAAGTCTTGGTCGGGCAGCAGCGCGGCGAGGCGCGCGCACCAGGGCGCGAGGTAGGCGCTCGAGTAGGCCCGCCGCAGCGCGTCGTCGAGGGCGGCGTAGTAGCGCCGGTGATAGAGGCTGTCGGTCAACAGACGCGCCAGGTCGCCGTTCCCGACGACCGGCATCGCTTCGTACCCATAGAAGTCGAGGTCGTGGGGGAAGTAGAGCACCCGCCGGTCGGCCGGCCGCAGGTAGAAGCGGGCGTTGTGTTGGGCCCCGTCGCTGCCATAGTTGTCGACCGCCCCCGACAAGGTGGAGAAGGCGAAGGCGCGCAGCCACTGCTCGACGTCGATGACCTCGTCGGCCCGGGCCAGCAGCGTGGCGTCGTCCGACGAGAACAGCTCGCCCAGGCCGATCAGCTCATCGTACTCATCGCGCGCCGTGTTGTTTTGGATGGCGAAGTTCCAACGGTAGGCCTCTTTGTCTTCGCCGAGGTAGCTGACGGGCACGCCGATCACCGCGTCGGGCTGCGGCAGCTTGGCCCCCTCGGGCGTGCCGTCGACCGTGGTGTAGGGGAAGTAGATCAGCTCGTAGTCCCACTGGGTGCCCTCGCCGCCGTCCTCGAATTGGGCGTCGAGCATCAGGCCGCCGAAGCGGTCGAGCTGCAGCTCGACGGGGCCGGTGTGCTCGGGGCGCGGCGCCACGACCCAGGCGAGGTCGTTGAGCTCGGCCGACTCGAGGCCCAGGCGCGCGGCGACGATGTTGTGCAGCACCTCGCGCTGGCCGAAGTTGACCCCCTCAGAGCGGTCGAGCAGCACGGTGGTGTGCACGCCGCGGAAGGGCGCGTCGTCGAGGAAGCGCAGGCCGTAGCCCAGGCGCAGCGGCTCGGGGCGGCCGCGCTGGCTGCCCTTGGCCCGCACGCTGACGTCGAAGTAGACCTCCTGATCGGCATAGACGACGGTGGCGGCCACGCCCTCATTGCTCATCAGGTGCACCGGGTCGTGGAAAAAGGCGCTGTCGGCGGCGGTCATCAGCAGGCGCAGGGTCGGCAGGGCGCCGGCCTCAGACCCGACCCCCGCCCACTGGATCAGCGCGCGGCTCTCTGCGGCGGCGGCGGGGGCGGCGCTGGTCGCCCCGCCGGCGTCCTCGGCCTCGACGAAGAGCTGCACCAGGGCGCCGGCGGCCTGGCCGGGCAGGGTGGCGCGATCGATCCCCGGATCGCCCTCCTCCATATCGGTCGCTGAAAATGGTCCGGCGCCGTCGAGGCGCCACCGCAGGCGCACAGCGGACACCCCGTCGGGGTCGGCGGCCTCCACCGTGAGGGTCACCTCCTCCCCCGGCGCGGGCACCGCCCGATCCGCCCGCAGCCCGACCAGCGTCGGCCCGAGCGCCCCGGCGCGGCTGTTCGGCGCGCCTGGCGTGCCCGCGGTCGCCGGCTGGGGCAGCAGGTGGGTGCGGGGCATCCGGTTGAAGTAGAGCCGGGAGTGGAGCTGGTTGCTGCCCGAGACCCAGCGGGCCCGCATCGAGAGCTCAGTGCGGACCCCGCGCAGCGGCTGGTCCAGCGTGGTCTCGGCGTGGTTGTGCATGTGCTCGGTCGGGCCGGTGGCGACGAGGCGCAGCACGGTGTCGGCCGGGGCCTCGGGGTCGGGCACCCGGGCGCTGCGGCGGTGGTTGCCGATGGTGCGCCAGTCGCCGTCGCGGTCAAAACCGGGGTCGCGCACGAGCTGCAGCGCCTCGCCGTCAGGGTCCTCGATGACCGAGACGTCGTCGATCAGCACCTCGCCCGCGTCGAGCAGGCCGATGACCAGCTCGTTCCAGACCCCGTCGGGGCCCACCGCGCTGGGCGTGGCCTCGGCCGTCCAGCGCAGCGTCGTCCACGGGGCCCGCGCCGCCTCGTCGCTGGCCGCCCAGGCGCCCGGCGCGGTGTTGTCGGCCCAGGGGTCGACCAGCTCGAGGCTCGCGCCCCCGCCGTCGGCCGCGGTCGGCCAGCGCCCGCCGTCTGCGTAGCGCACCTGGTCGGCCGGGTTGCCGTTGGCGTCGAGCAGCACGATCTGGTCACCGGAGTTGCTGAGGCTGCCCTCCCAGTCGCCCACGATCGGGGCGTCGGGGTGCAGCGCGGCCAGCGCGGCCGCGTCGCGGGCCACCACCAGCAGGCCGCCGGGCGCAAGCACCGTGTCGGCGGGGAAGGTGAAGCCGACCGCGTCGACCAGCCGCCAGCCGCTGAGGTCGACCGGGTCCTCTCCGCGGTTGTGCAGCTCGATCCACTCTTCGGCCCGCTCCTCGAAGGGCAGGCCCTCTTCGACCCGCGGGTTGCGGTGGTACATGATCTCGTGAATCACGATGTCTTCGGTGAGCTCGACCACGTTGGGCCCGCCCGGCGTGGCCGGGGTCGGGGTCAGCGCGGGTCCGAAGGGGGCGAGGCGGGCCCGGGCCCCGACGGCCACCCGCCCGGCGTCGCGCACCGCGCCCGAAGCGGCGTCGGCCAGCCACAGCAGCTCACCCTCTTCGAGCGGGTCGAGCCCGTCGAGCAGCAGCAGGGCGCCGGCGCCGACCGGGTCGGCGGGCAAGGGGACGTCGCGCCCCCGGTCGCTTCGCAGGCGCAGGTCAGCGGGATCGACGTCGGCGAGGGCTTCGAGCTCGACCCAGCCCTCACCGGCGCCGCCCCACTCGGACAGGTGCAGGGGCGGGCGGGCCGGCGCGGCGGCCTCGACCGGGCGTCCCGAGAGCGCGCAGGCGAAGCGCAGGCTGCCATCGCCCTCGGCCGCTTGGTGCACCTCGGCGGCGAGCACGTTCTCGCCGACGCGCAGGGCCGAGGCCGGCGCGCTGATCTGCAGCCGGGTGGGGCCGCCCCGGTCGACCAGCGCGGGGGTGTCGGGGCCGAGCGCGCCCGCCGGAAGGTTGTCGCGGGCGAGCTCGACGCCGTTGAGGGTGATGCGGGCGCCGGCGTCGATCTGGCAGTCCAGGGCGAGGCGGGACGCCAGGCCCTCGGGCTCGACCACAAAGGTGGTGCGAAAGTAGGCGGCGAGGGGGACCGGCTCGATGAGGGTCGCGTCGCCCGCGCTGCGGATGGGCTCCACGGACCGGTATAGCGCGTAGGTCTCGTCGGTGTTGGTGACCGACACGTCGTCAAAGGTGTCCGCCCAGACATAGCGGGCGGCCGGGTCGAAGGCCCAGGACAGGGCCCAGCCCCAGGGTCCGCCGTCGGGGGGCAGCTCGACCCCCGGGGCCGCCCAGGCCCCCTCGGCTTCAGCGTCCAGCACGAGCGCCTCGACCTCGAGGGCGTCGGGGGCCAGCCCGCCCGCGCCGCCCGGGTTGGCGCCGGCCGGACCCACCACCCACTCCCAGGCGTCGAGGGCGCTGACCGCGAAGCCATCATCCACCGCGACCTGGGCGATGACCATCTGCGGCCCGCCGGGGTCGCCCGGCGCCTCCCAGGCGGCGACGAAGAGGTGCTCGTCGGGGCCCACCTCGACCAGCAGGTCCTCGGGCGTGGTCCAGTCCCCGTCGGGATCGGCGCCGATCAGCCGCAGCCCGCTCCCGTCCGCGGCGCCGAGGTAGAGCGCGAAGTAATTGTCGGCCGTCGCAGTGGCGATCCCCGGGGCGATCCCGACCGCCGCGCCGCGGAAGGGCGCCCGGCCCTCGGCCCAATCCCCGTCATCGAAGCCCGGCGCGTCCCAGCCCGCGGCGGGCGCGCCCCCGCTGGCCTCGACCCGCCAGACCGCGCCGCTGGACACGAGGCCCAGCCAGGCGCCCGCGCCGTCCCCCGGCGCCTCGTTCGCCGCGCCGGGGCTGCCGCCCACCGCCGCGCTGGCCCCCCAGGACTCGGCGCGGGCGCTCGGGTCGGTGGGCCGGGCCTTGGCCAGGGTCAGCCCGCTGCCCCCGGGCGCGACCGGCCAGGGCGCGTCGATCCCGTAGCGCAGCGCGTCGATGCGCCGCCCGCCGTTGCTGCGCAGCTCGACCTTCTCGCCGTCGTCGGCCAAGCGGCCCGCCCAGGGGCCGAGCACCGGACCGTCGGACACCCCGGCCAGCGCTGCGGGGTCGGCGGCCACCACCAAATAGCCGCCCGGATCGATGAGGGTGCCCTCAGGGAAGCTGTAGTCGACGCCGTCGACCAGGGCCCAGCCCGACAGGTCGATGGGCAGCACCGTGGGGTTGTGCAGCTCGAGCCACTCCGCGCCGTCGCCCTCAGGGGGATGGACGTGCAGCTCGGTGAAGACGACCGGGCCGGGGCTCAGGTCCTCGTCGCGGACCCAGGGGGCGTCGGGGTCGGCGCCGCCGTCCGCTCCATCATCCGCGCCGTCGGCGGTGCCGTCGCCTGCGCCGTCTGCGCCGCCGTCTTCGCCGTCTTGCGCGCCGCCGTCCGCGCCGTCTGCGCCGCCGTCATCGCCCTTGGGGATGGTCGGGGCGCAGGCGGCGAGCAGGGCCAGGGCGGCGGGGAGGAGGGTCGGGCGCGGGGTGGACATGGGGAGGCTCCGCCGGGATGGGGGAGCCTCGCGCGGGCGGGCGGGCGACGCAAGTGGGGAGGCGGCGGAGGCGCGCGCCGGCCCCGCGCCGAGTCCAAGCCGATAGAGCGCCGCCATGCCCCGCGCCGTCGACCCCGCCGTCCGCCTTCGCCAGATCGACTCGGCGGTGCTGCACCTCGTCGCGCACGAGGGCATCGCCGCCGTCACCTTTCGGCGGGTGGCGGCCGAGCTCGGGGCCTCGACCACCGCGGTGACCCACTTCGTCCCCGACCGAGAGACCCTGCTCGACCGCGCCTTCGCCGCGCTGCGGGCCGAGGTGGCGGCGGCCATCACGGCGGCTGAGGCCCACCCCGCGCCCCTCGACCGCCTGCGGGCGCTGCTGGTCGGCGGCCTGCCCCTCGCCGGCGACGCGGCCCCCTGGCAGGCCTATGGGAACTTCCAGACGGCGGGCGGGCGGGCCGCCTGGACCCTGGCCGCGGCGGCCGACCTCAGCCGGCTGCGCGGGGCGATCGACGGCGCCTTGGCCGCGCTGCCGCTGCGGGCCCCCCGGGCGGCCGCCCTCGACCTCTGCGCCACCCTCATCGACGGGATCAGCGCGTCGGTGCTGGTCGAGCCCGCTGCCTGGCCCGCCGAGCGGCAGCGGGCCACGGTCGACGCCCTGCTCTCGGCCCTGGTGGCGGGCCCCGCTGGCAAAGTACAACACGACGTTGTATAACAGGGGCAGAGGTGCCCTTGTCCATCCGCCCCGCCCTGCTGCTGCTCACCGCCTGCGCGACGTCGCCGACGCCCAAGCCCGACAGCGCCGCGGCCGACCCGGCCGCCGGGGGGGTCACTTGGGCCAAGCAGCTCGCGCCCGTCATGGACGCGCGCTGCGCCGGCTGCCACAGCGGGCCGCTCGCGCCGCTCGACCTGTCCGACTGGGCGGTGGTCGAGCTGATCGGGCCCTCGATCGTCGACGCGGTCGAGCAGCGCCGCATGCCGCCTTGGGCTTTTGACGAGGCGGGCTGCCGCCCGGTGCCCGGCTCGCTCGGCCTGCGCGACGATGAGCGTCAGCTGTTCTTGGACTGGCGGGCCGCCGGGTACCCCCGGGGCGAGGGCCCGCCGGTCGCCGGTGCGCCCGCGCCGACGGCCACCGCTCCCCGTCCGCCAGACGCCGAGCTGCGGGCCGCGCCCTTCCTCGTCGATCCGGGCACCTCTGACCCCTACTGGTGCGGCTACCTCGACGACCCCAGCGCCGCCGAGCGCTGGCTCGAGGGCGCCGAGGTGCTGCTCGACGACCCTGCGATCAGCCACCACGCGTTCCTCTACGCGGCGCCGCCCTCGGCCCAGCCGACCATTGACGCGCTGGACGCGGCCCACCCGGGCCCCGGCTTCCGCTGCGACGGCGGGCTGGTGATGGCCGAGGGGCTGGCGATGCTGGGCGGCTGGGCCCCGGGCTCACCGGCGCTGTACCCGGCCGCGCCCGGCGCGCCGACGGTGGGGGTGCGCGTGCCCGCGGGCAGCCGCCTCGTGGTCGAGATGCACTACAACACAGCCGCGATCGGCGCCCCCGCCGAGGACGCGCCCGGCTGGCGGGTGTGGGAGGCCGCTGGACGCCCCGCCCAGCAGCTCGTCTACCTGCCGATCGTCGACGCCGATCTCGCCATCCCCGCCGGGGCCGCGGGCTGGGTCGAGTCGGCGACGACCCGGCTGCCGGTGGACGCCCGGCTCGTCGAGACCGGCCCGCACATGCACGGCCTCGGGCGCAGCCTGCGCACCACCCTGCGGCGGCCGAGCGGCGAAGAGCTCTGCCTGACCGGCCTCGACGGCTATGACTTCCATTGGCAATTCTCCTACCCCATCGAAGGCCCGGGCATCCCGGTCACCGTCGAGGACGAGCTCACCATCCGCTGCACCTTCGACAACCCCGGCGAAGCCACGGTGGGCTGGGGCGAGCGCACCGAGGACGAGATGTGCCTCGACTACCTCGCCTTCCTCATCCCCACCGAGCCCGACGGCGGCGAGGGCACCTGCGGCGACTT
>JBJONS010000791.1:0-2669 GCA_046051725.1 Pseudomonadota bacterium
GATCGCGCGGGCATAACGTCAGCGTCGCTGTTTTAGCCGACCGGGGGCTTGGGCAGCGGCCGCAGGGCCCCGCCCCGCGCCGGGCCCCGCAGCTCGACCGTGCCCAGCGCCCCGAGCTGGAGCGCCGGCCCGGGGACCGCGTGGTCACGCCCGTGGTCGTGGCCCTCGGCGCAGGCGGCGTGGTCGTGGTCATGCCCGTGGTCGTGGTCGTGATCGACGGCGCAGGCGGCGTGGTCGTGGCCGTGGTCGTGATCGGCGGCGCAGGCGGCCTCATCCCCATGCGCGTGGCCGTGGTCGTGCCCGTGGTCGGGGGCGTCGGGGCCGTGGTCCTGGGCGCCGCCGCCGTGATCGTGGCTGTGGCTGTGGTCGTGGCTGTGGCCCATGCCGAGCTGGGCGACCCAGCCCTCGACCCCGGCCATCCACAGGCTGCGCAGCACCATCGCGCCGAGGGCCAGCGCGGTCAGCGGCTCGAGCCAGCCGCCGTGGGCGTGGGCGTCGGCCTCTTGCACCCGCAGGGTCGGCACCGCGGGCAGGGTCAGGTTGGCCACGCCGGCGAGGAAGAAGGCGAACAGCACCATCACGGCGAGGGTCCAGGTGGTGGCCCGCTTTCCGTAGGCCCCGCGGAGGAAGCCGATGGTCGCGACGTTGGTGGCCGGGCCGAGCAGCAGCCCGACCAGGGCCGCGCCCGGAGAGAGGCCCTTGGCCCAGAGCACCGCCGCCAAGGGCGTGGCCGACGAGGCGCAGACGTAGGTGGGCACCGCGACCAGGGCCATCAGCAGCACGTCGAGGCCCGTGCCGCCCACCAGCGCGATCTGCTCGGCGGGCAGGTAGGCCTCGACGTAGGCGGCGAGCAGCAGGCCCGCGGCGACCCAGGGCGAGACGTGCAGCACCAGCTCGTCAAAGGCGAAGAGCACCCGGCGCCACAGCGGCCCGCCGCCGCCGCCGCTGAGCGGGCCGCCGGGGGCGCCTGCCGAGGCGGCGCCCGAGACCGCCCAGGCCATCGTCAAGGCGGCGATCACCGACAGCGAGATCGCCCCGACCAGCCGCAGCAGGGCGAAGGGCCAGCCGAGGAAGTGCACCGACAGCGCGAAGGTCTCGATGCCGAGCTCGGGCGTGCAGAGCAAAAAGGCGACCACCAGCGCGGGGCCGGCGCCGCGCCGCCACAGGCCCTCAGACACCGGCAAGATCCCGCAGGCGCAGATCGGCAGCGGCGCCCCGACCAGCGCCCCGCGCAGGGCCTGGGCCAGCCGCCCGCCGGCGAACCACGACGCCGGCAGCTTCAGCTCGACCGCCTGGAGCAGGGCGCCGAGGCCGAGCCCGAGCAGCAGCGAGGGGGCCGACTCGAGGATGAGCTCGAGCAGGGCGTCTCCGAACGCGAGGCCCGCCGGGCTGGCCGGGTGCCCGGCCGCGTGGGCGGGGTGGCCGGCCGCGCCGAGGTGCAGCAGCGCGAGGGGCACGACCGCGCCCGCGCCGGTGGCGGCGAGGTCGATGAGCCGGGCCCGCAGGCCGCGGGGGCCGGGCGCCTCGGCCCCGTGCGCGAGCACGTGCAGCAGCACGCCGGCCAGCGTGGCCTTGGACACCGCCTCGGCCTGCCCGAGCAGCTCGCCAAAAGCAGGCCGGCTGCTGAGCACCACGCCGAGGCAGGTCACGAGCAGCAGGGCGCCGACCCAGCGCAGCAGGGCGCCCTGGCCGCGCAGGCGGGCCACGCCGAGCGCGGCGACCGCGACCATCGGGGCGGCGTGGGCCGAGAAGGCCAACATCAGCGCCTCGCGCCCGTGATCGAGGTGGGTGGCGCTGCCGATCGCCACCCCGTCGACCAGCTGGTGGGCGGCGATCGCCACGAACGCGAAGTCGGGGCCGAGCCCGCCGCGGCGCAGCAGCACCCGCTCGAGCAGGCCCGGCAAGAAGAAGCCCGCGGCGAACAGCAGCAGGGCGCCCCCGCCCAGCGAGGCGGCGGCGTCGGGCAGCAGCTCGCCGAGCGCGATGCCCATGGCGGCGGCGAAGGCGAAGGCCCAGAGCGGACGCAGGGCGCTCGGGCGCAGGCCGGGGATGAAGCCGACGGCGCCGCCGAGCAGCACGGGCAGGCCAGCCATGAGGAGGGCGGTGATCACGCGGGGCTCTACCGCGGCGCCGCGCGTCGGGGCAACGGCGGCCGGGGGAGGAGGCGCTCAGGGCCCGTCGAGCACCTCGATGGGCGCGGCGGCGGCCTCGCGCAGGAAGGTCTCCAGCACGATCATCTGCGCGTACCCGATGCGCTGCCCGAAGAAGCTGGCCGCGTACACGCACAGGCCGAAGGCGACGCTGCCCGCGGCGATGGGGAAGCCCCAGGGCTCTTGGTCAATGAAGGCTTGGGCGCCGCCCAGCACCAGCCCGGCGATGACCGAGAAGCCGGTCACGGCGTAGAGCCCGATGAACAGCACCCAGACCTCGGGGTGGGGGCCGAAACGCCCCCAGAGGCGCACGCCGGTGCCCTCGTCGAAGATCTCGAGCTGCAGGGTGGGCGACCAGAAGTGGCGGACCTCCTCCCGCACCATCAGGGCGGCGTAGCGCGAGCTGGCGCGGCCGCGGCAGGTGGCCTCGGGGAGGTCGAGGGCGGCCTCGATGCGGCGGACGAGCTCGGGCCGGGGGAGGGCGACGCGGGCGCGGAGGAGTGGGCGCATGCGAGGGGG
>JBJONS010000792.1:0-10892 GCA_046051725.1 Pseudomonadota bacterium
CCGGCGAGGTAGTGCGCCCCGTCGTGGCCGCGGAAGCGCACAAAACGCGCCGCCTCGCGCCCTTGCTCGCCGCGGTCGTCCCAAAAGATGATCCGCCGCGGCTCGGGGGGCAGCTCGGCCAGCCGCAGGCTCAGGCCGTGCAGCGGCAGGTGCTCGCTGCCGGGGATGCGCTGGGCGCGCGGGTCGCCGGCCGGGCGCACGTCGACCAAGTAGGGCGGCGCGGGGCTCTTCAGCGCCTGCTCGAGCTCGGTGGCGCTCCACCCGAGGCCGGCCGGCTCGAAGTCGGCGGGGGTGTCGAAGGCCGGCAGGTTGCGGGTCGGCACTGGGCCGTCGCTGAGGTCGCCGACGCCGTGCTTGTCGCGCATCACGGCGTCCTGGCGGTCTTGGACCGCGCGGGCAGCGCGGCCGAGGAGCTGGAAGGGGAGGTTGACGAAGCGCTTGAGCACGGGGCCTCCGCGGCGGGCGCGAGGGGAGGGGAGGGCTCAGCCCTCGGTGGGGACGCGCCCATAGGCCTCGGCCAGCGAGCGGACCCGGCGGGCGGCGTGCGCGGGCAGGCCGGGGGCACGCCAGGTCCAGTTCCCTTCGGCGGTGCCCGGCGTGTTCATGCGGTGGCTCGTGTCGAGCTCCAGCAGGTCCTGCAGCGGGGCGATCGCGAGGTCGGCCACGCTGCTGAGCGCCAGGCGGAGCAGATCCCAGCTCGGCTCGCTGCCGTCGCGCCCGACGTAGACCCGGTAGCGGTGCTGGCTGCGGGCGTCGGCCGACCGGTACCAGCCGATGGCCGTGTCGGTGTCGTGGGTGCCGGTGTAGGCGACCCAGCGGCTGTGGCCGAAGGTGTGCGGCAGGAAGGGGTGGGTGTTGGCCCCGCCGAAGGCGAACTGCAGGATCTTCATGCCCGGCAGGCCCAGATCGTCGCGCAGCGCCTCGACGTCGGGGGTGATGACGCCGAGGTCCTCGGCGATGAACGGCAGGTCGCCCAGCGCCTCGCGCACCGCCGCGAAGAGCGCCGACCCGGGGCCGGGCGCCCAGGCGCCGTGGGTGGCGTCGGGCGCGTCGGACGGGATCTCCCACGCCGCGGCGAAGCCCCGGAAGTGGTCGATGCGGACGATGTCGCAGAAGTCGAGCACCGAGCGCAGCCGCGCCACCCACCAGGCGTAGCCCTCGGCCGCGTGGGCTGGCCAGTGGTAGTGCGGGTTGCCCCAGCGCTGGCCGGTCGGCGAGAAGTAGTCGGGCGGCACCCCGGCCACCGGCTCGGCCTGCCACTGGCCGTCGGGGCCGGCCGCGCCGCGGAACAGGTGGCGCCGGGCCCAGACGTCGCAGCCCCCGCCCGAGACGAAGATGGGCACGTCGCCGACGATCTCGATCCCGCGCTCGTGGGCGCCGCGGCGCAGCTCGCCCCACTGGCGGTGGACCAGCAGCTGCGCGGCGAGGACCTCGGCGACGATGTCGGCGTAGCGCTCGCGCGCCTGGGCCACGGCCGCGGGCGCAAACGCGGCCAGCTCTTCGGGGAAGCCCGCCCAGCCGTCGGTCTGGTGCACGCGGCGCAGGGCCTCGAACAGCGCCCAGTCCTCGAGGTGGGGGCGATCCGCGGCGAAGGCGGCCACGGCGCCGGGGTCTTGCGCGGCGAGGCGGCGTGCGGCGAGGGACACCCGAGGAGCATGCCAGCCCTTGACCTGGTCGACGTCGACCCGGCCGGTCGACATCGGGCGATCCGCGAGCTCATGGCCGCGCAGCAGGCCGTCGTCGACGAGGCGGTCGAGCGAGAGGAGGTGGGTGCCGACCGCCAGCGCCGCCGGGCTGTCGTAGGGGGAGAAGCCCGCGCCCGGGGGGTTGAGGGGCAGCACCTGCCACAAGCGGAGGCCGGCCTCAGCCATCCAGTCCAGGAAGCGCCACGCGCCCGCGCCGAGATCGCCGCAGGGTCCGGGCCCGGGCAGGCTGGTGGGGTGGAGCAGGACGCCGGCCTTGCGCATCAGGACCTCGGGCGGGCGGCCGGGGGACGGGAGCGGGAGCCCGGCTGCGCGCCGCCCCGCTCTATCATCGGGCCGGCCGCGGGACGGTCCGGTCTGCGCGTCCTGCCGCCCTTGACGTGGGATACGGCTGGGATAGCCGCCACGCGTCGCTTACGGAGGTGTCCCATGGCACGATCAGTCAAGTCGGGCAAGTCCGCCCGGTACCGCGCCAAGTTGAAGGCCAAGAAGAGCAAGGAGCGGGCCCGCAAGGCCGGCTTCATGACCGTTCGCAAGAACGGCGGGCGCATGAAGCGGATCTCCCCCGCTGTCATCGTCAAGCAGAACTGAGCAGGTCGCCGGGCGTCTCCGCCCGGTGCCGCGCGCGCCCTGGCTTCGGCCGGGGCGTCGTCGTTTTTGGCCTGATCGGGCCGGGGCTCCCCGGGGAACACCGAGGGAGGGGCCTGACGCCGACGACTTTCTGATCGGGGAACCTCCCCAGACTCTTGACCTGACAATAGAGGGCATGATGTGCTGCCTCGCCCCCGCGCCGGGGCCTCCTCTCGCTGCCGAGCCCGCATGCCCCGCCTCTGGTCCATCGCCGCGCTCTCCTTCCTGTCCACCGCGGGCGTCGTCCTGCTCGGGGCCGCGCACCAGCGGGTCAACGCCAGCGCCGCCGCAGCGCCGGCGCCCTCCCCCGCGCCGCCTCCGTCCACGCCCGTCGAGGTGGTCGAGGCGGTCGACCTGGTCGACGCGGTCGAGGTGGTCGAGGCGCCGCGCCCTGTCCCGTCCGGCCCGGGCGGCGCCGCGCGCGCTTGGGACCGCGGCTGGGACGCGTTGAGCAGCGCGCTGACGCCCGCTCCGCCGACGCCGCCGGCCTGGGGGGCTGACCGCTTCACCGCCGAGCTGGCCACCTCGGTCCCCGATCTGGCCCACTCCAGCCTCGATCTGGTGCTCGGGGCGCCGCCCCGCAGCTTGGTCTACGAGACCCCGGCCTGGTTCCCCGCCGACGACATCGCCGCGCTGGCGGTGGTCGATCAGCTCAGCGAGGGGCCCGCGCGCACCGGCGGGCCGCTGCGCCTCGCCAGCCGCGCGGCCTTTGTGTGGGATCTGGACGCCGGGCGCCTGTTGCTGTCGAAGAACGCCGACGACATGCGGCCGGTCGCCTCGCTGACCAAGGTGGTCGCGGCGCTGACCGTGTCGTCGCTCGACGCCGACCTCGACGCGCCGGTCTGCCTCGACGGCACCACCCGCTCGGGCTGGCCGGGGGCGGCGAGCAAGCTCAAGCGCGGCGCCTGCGTCAACGGCTGGGATCTGCTCGGCGCCGCCCTGGTGAAGTCCGACAACGGCGCTGCCTACGCCCTCCCGCACGTGGCCGACACGCCGCACTATGTCTTCGTCGCCCGCATGAACACCGTGGCCCGCGAGCTGGCGATGGATCAGTCCGCCTTCGCCGACCCCTCGGGCGCCGACGACGACAACCTGTCGACCGCCCGCGACATGACCCGCGCGATCATCGCGCTGGCCGCGCACCCCGAGCTCGGGCCCATCGCCTCGGCGCCCTCGTGGCTGCTCGAGGATCAGGCCGAGGGCACCACCCGCCAGCTCATCACGACCAACGAGCTCATCGGGCGGGCCGACACCGACATCCTCGCCGCCAAGACCGGGTACACCGACACCGCGCGCTACTGCTTCACCGGCGTGTTCCGCCTCGCCAACGGCCGCACGGTCGCGGTCACGACGCTGGGCGCCGGCCGCAACCGCGACCGGTGGGCAGACCTGCGGGCCATCCTCGCCTGGGCCGAGACCGAGGCGCCCGACGCCGGCTGAGCGCCTGTCCGCCGCGCCCCTTGGCGCCGTCCGGGTCGCCTGCCATCATGCGCGCCCGACCGAGGAGTGCCGATGTCCCCCCGATCCCCGCGCCGCCCGCACCTCGCCCTCGGCCTGCTCGCCGGGCTGGGCGGGCTCGGGCTCAGCCTCGCGCTCGGCCCCGCCTGCAAGGTGGTGAAGACCACCACCATCTACGACACCGGCAGCGCCGACGGGGTCGGCGACGTGGACCGCGACGGCGACGGCTTCCCGGCGGTCGAGGACTGCGACGACGACGACGCCGACACCTACCCGGGCGCGCCAGAGCGCTGTGATGGGCGCAACAACGACTGCGACGCCGGCGTGGACGAGGACCCAATCGACGGGCGGTCCTTTCACCAAGACAGCGATCTGGACGGCTACGGCAACCCCGACGTGCTGGTGACCGCCTGCGAGCGCTCGCCGGGCTTCGTCGAAGAGGGCACCGACTGCGACGACACCGACGCTGCGGCCCACCCCGGCGCGACCGAGGTCTGCAACGATGGCCTCGACAACGACTGCGACGGTGATCTCGCAGAGTGTGACCGCACGGGCAACCTGAGCCTCGCCGACGCCGACGCGGTGCTGCGCGGGCCGACCCCGGGCGACCAGGCGGGCGCCGCGGTCGCCCTGGTCGGCGACATGGACGGCGACGGGGTCGGTGAGCTGGCCGTGGGCGGCCCGCGCAGCGACCTGCGGGCGGCCGACGCGGGCGCCGTGTGGTTGTGGACCGCCCCGCTCAGCGGCGAGGCCGTGCTGAGCGACGCGGGGCTGGCGGTGGGCGGCCCGACCGCGGGCTCGTTGGCCGCCGCCGAGCTGGCCGCCATCGGCGACGTGAACGGTGATGGATACGCCGATCTGCTCGTGGGCGCGCCCCAGGGCGACAGCGGGGGCATCGACTCGGGCGGGGCCTACCTGCTGCTGGGCCCGCCCACGGGCCTCGCGGTGCTGTCGGACGCCGCCGCGCGCTTCATCGGCGGCTACGCCTACGACGAGGCCGGGACCGGCCTGTCGGCGGGCGGCGATCTCACCGGCGATGGCGTCACCGACCTGCTCATCGGCGCGGTGGGCTACGGCGACGGCGGCTACCAGCAGCAGGGCTCGCTGTGCGTGGTCAGCAGCGCCGACAGCGGCGAGGTCAACCTGCGGGGCGCCGCGGCGACGCTGACCGGCACCTCGCGCTACGACCGCCTCGGCGCCGCAGCCGCGGTGGTCGCTGACTTCAACGGCGACGGGGTCGATGATCTCGCTGTGGGCGCGCCGACCTGGAACGCGAACGAAGGCACCGGGCGGGTCTACCTCGTGCCCGGTCCGCTCAGCGGCCGCACCGGCATCGACGAGGCCGCGGCGGCCTGGTGGGACGGCGAGGCGCTGGGGCACACCGCGGGGGCCGCGCTCGCCGCCGGCGATCTGGACGGGGACGGCGCGGCGGACCTCGCGGTGGGCGCGCCCGGCTTCGACGTCGATGGGGCCGCCCAAGGCGCGGTCTACCTGCTGCTCGCGCCGGGGGCGGACGGCGGCGGCCTGCTCGCCGACGCGGCGGGCAAGGTGCTCGGGGCCGCGGCGGGGGACGAGCTGGGGGCCGCGCTCGACGCGGCGGGCGACAGCAACGGCGATGGCCGGATCGAGGTCTGGGCCGGGGCGCCGGGCCAGGACCGCGCCGCGACCGACGCGGGCGCCGCCGGGCTGCTGAGCGGACCGCCGGCGGGCGCGGTCACCTGGGACAGCCTGCCCTTCAAGGTCTTTGGCGTGAGCGCCAGCGAGCGCGCAGGGGCCAGCCTCTCGGCGCGGGGCGACCACAACGGCGACGGGCTGAGCGATCTGCTCATCGGCGCGCCGGGCATGGCGAGCGCGGGCCTCGACGCCGGCGGCGCCTACCTTGTGCTCAGCGTCGGGCTGTAGGCGACGCGGAGCCGCGATCGGGGAGGGGTGCGGTGAAGATTTTGATGGTGGCCTCCTCGCTCCCGCCGGATCGGTGGAGCGGCGCGGGGCGGGCGCTGCGCGACCTCTGGGGGCAGGCCCGTCGGCACCACGAGGTCCGCCTCGTGACCGGCTGGTGGCGGGATCGCGCGGCGCTGCCGCCGGACCTGACCGCTGTCGCGATGGCCGGTCCGGCCGGTCCGCGGGCGCAGGCCGCGCTGGCCGCGGCGGTCTGGTCCGAGGCGCGCCGTTTTCGGCCCGAGCTGGTGCTGTCGGGCTCGGTGGTGCTGCCGCCGCTGTCGGCGCCGGTCGTGCTCGCGACCCACGACCTGCGCCTGCCCCAGGGGGGCGCGGCCGCGGCGCTCCGGGCGCGGGCCTTCGGCGCGCTGGCGCGGCGGGCCCGCGCGGTGGTCACCACCAGCGTGGGCTCGGCGGCCGATCTCACCGCGCTCGGCCTGCCCTCGTCCCTGGTTCGGGTGGTGCCGGGCGCCGTCGATCTCGAGCACTTCCACCCCGTCGCGCGCGCGGCGGACCCCGCCCGCCCGCTCTCGGTGCTCTGCGCCGGGCGGGTGATGCCGGCGAAGGGCCAGCACCTCGCGATCGACGCAGTGGCGCGCCTGGACCGCGAGCGCAAGGGGCGGGTGCGCCTGACCATCGCCGGCGCGGTCGTCGACCCGGTCTACCTTGACCAGCTGCGCGTCCAGGCCTGGGGCCAGCCCGTCGACTTCGTGCTCGATCCGCCGCTGCTCGCGCCGCACCTCCAGGCCGCCGACATCGTGCTGCTGCCGAGCATCGCCGAGTCCGGCTTCTGCACCACCGCGGTCGAGGCGATGGCCTGCGGCGCGCCGGTCATCTGGTCGGACCGCCCGGCGACCCGCGAGGCCGTCGGCGGGGTCGGCCAGGCCTTCCCGCCGGGCGACGTCGACGCCCTGCGCGCGGCCCTGAGGCGCTGGATCGACGCGCCCGACGAGCGCGCCGCCGCGGCCCGCCTCGGACATGCCCACGCGGTCGGCAACAACGGCTGGGACTCGGTCTGGCCCCGCTGGGAGGAGGTCCTGGCGGCCGCGGCGCGGTAGCGCCCCGCTCGGCCGCGGCGCTCAGCGCGTGTACACCGCGCCCATGATGGTGTTGATGCCCGCGACGCGGCTGTTGGACTGGTTCCAGGGCAGGACGCCGCCGGGCACGTCGCGGGCCGCGCTCGCAAAGATGGTCAGCTGCACGCCGACCGGCCAGAGCGTGAACTTGCTGCTGTCGGGGGTGAACGAGCCGTCGTCGCGCGCCACACAGGTGATGGTCTCGATGCTGTCGGCGCCGACGCCATTGTAGAGGTGCAGCGTGAACAGGACCCAGTCGTTGCCGGCCGGGGTCCAGGTGATCGCCTCGCCGCGGGCCAGCGTGTCGGGGTCGGCCGCGCTCAGCGCCGGGTTGCTGACGCTCAGCGGGCTCGGCAGGCGCGTGAAGTTCGCCACCGAGAGCGCCGGGACGCGGTCACCGCTCAGGGCGCTGAGGCTGTAGACCTCGCCGGCCCCATAGGCGCCCGCGGTCAGCGCGTCGTTGAGGTAGCCGTTGAAGGTGCCGTCCCAGGCGAGGTTCAGGCTGCGGCCGCTGCCGCTGCGCAGCTCGATGCTGCTGGCGGTCGGCGAGTCGACGTAGAGGGTGGTCGGCGCGAAGCTCTCGCCCTCGCAGGTGTCGAGGGCCGTGGCGAAGTTCTGCCACCAAGCGGTGTCGACGGGGTCGAGGAAGTAGACCGAGGCGGCGCCCTCGGCGACCGGGGTGCCGGCCCAGTAGCCGCCGACCTGGGCGGTCCACTCGACCACGCCGACCGCGCCGGTGAGGCCGCGCCCGTCGGGCCAGTAGGTGAAGGCGCCGGCCCGGGTGCCTGCGCCGGTCGCCGTCTCGACCGCGACCTGGACGAGGCCGGTGCGGGTGGACGCCGGGGTCCGCACCTCGAGGCGGGTGGCGCTCCAGCTCAGGACGGTCGCCAGCTCGGCGCCAAAGCGCACCGCTGCCGTGGCGTCAAAGGGGCCGCCGGTGATCACGACGGTGTCGCCGCCGGCGTCGATGCCGTACTCAGGGACCGGCGCATCCACGCTGATCTCGATGGGGTCGGGGGTCGACCCATCGGCGCCGTCGGTCGAGCCATCGGCGCCGTCGGTGGCCCCGTCCGCGCCATCTGCGGCGCCGTCAGCGCCGCTGCCGCCCCCGTCGGCCGCGCCGCCGTCGCCCGCCGCGCCGTCGCCTGCGCCAGAGCCGCCCCCATCGGTGGACCACCCGGTGTCGGGCGCGCCGTCTGCGCCGTCTGCGCCGCCGGCGTCATCGGCGAGGCCGTCATCGCCGGGGGCGAGCTCGTCGGGCGCCTTGGTGTTGGCGGTCAGCCCGCTCGTGCAGCCGGCGAGGCCGATCAAGAGGACAGAGAGGCGGGCGGGGGCGGGCATGTGGGCGTTCATGCGCGAGAGCATGCGTCAGCGGCTGCCCTTCGTCAAGCTGTGGCGGCCGTCTCTGCCGGGGGCGGGTGGGTCGGCGTGGCGCTGCGCCGGGTCCGCCGGGGGCGGCGCGGGCCGCTGGCCGGTGCCCGGGTGAACCGCGAGCCCCGCGTGCGGCGCCGCCATCGGCTGCTGGCCCAGCGTCCACCGGTCGACGTGCTGCGGTGCCCGCCAGCCGAGGTTGGCGCGCAGGCCGAGCTCCGCGAACTGGATCGGGCCGGTCATCGGGCCCCCCGGCGCCTGGCCGGCGGTGGCCCGCAGCCACCAGCTCCCCTGCGGCTGCAGCCGGACCTCGGCGGCGGCCCGCACCGCTGCGCTGCGGCGCGGCCGGGCGGGCTCCACGCTGGCCTCGCCGACCAGCGCGGCCCGCGCGCCGAGCCCCTCGCGGGCGATCGCCCGGACGGCCAAGCTCGGCGGGCGGGCGAGGGGGCGCTCGGCGGCCCGGACCGCGGCCTCGAGGCGGGCCGCGTCGACCCCGAGCGCCCAGGCTTGCAGGTAGGTCTGGGCCGAGGCGCGCAGCTGCGGGCCCTGCGCCGCGCTCAGGGCCTCGGCGCCCCGGGGCAGCTCGACGAAGGTCACCGCGCTGCCCAGCTGAAGGGCGGGCCGCGGGCGCGCGCCGGGCGCCGGGCCCTGGTCGATGGCCGCGCGGGCGGCGTCGGCGTTGCGGGCCGCCGCCTCATCAGGAGGGCGGAGCCGCCGGCCCTCGGGGCCGGCCTCGACCCGCAGCGCGGGCCGGGAGAGCGCGCTGCCGACGCCATAGAGCGCCGAGAGCGCGTCGGTGGTCTGTATCCACTGGCGGACCGCCCGGTCCCACCCGAGGTAGGTGCCGGCGATGGCCTGCTCGAGGGTGCGGTCGCGCAGGGCGGCGTCCGCGGGCCGGGCCAGCCCGAGCTGATCGACCCGCCAGCGCACGTCGAGGTCGGTGCTGAGCGCGCGGAACCACACGTTCTCGTCGACCACGTCGGCGGTCGCCCGGTGCCACCGGCTCAAGAAGGGGTCGCGCGCGTCGCGGGTGGGCGGCGCGACCGGCGGCCGGTCCCAGGGCTGCGGCGCGGCGAGCGCGGCAGCGGCGGTGAGCAGGAGCAGCGGAGCGAGGGGCATGGTGGTCGGGCGTCCGGCGGGAGCGTAGCGCCGGGCGCCGCGGGTGGAGATGGGCGCTGCGGTCGCCGGCCCCGCGTCCCTCGGCCGGATCGGGTGGATGGCGACGGGGCGCGGCGCTATGCGGCGGCGCCGCCGGCGCAGGGGTAGGGCGAATTGGTCGCCCCATGGCGCCTGGGGGCGGAGAGAAAGGGCCAGGGCGCGCGACCCGCGGGGTGCGGCGCGCCGACCGGCCCTCGGCGCGGCGCGGCGGCGCACCCCCAGGCGCGACTGGTGGCGGAGGCTTCGTGATTCGACGGATCTGGCTCGGGCTCGGTGGAGCCCTCATCGCGGGCGCGCTGATTGGCATCGCCGAGGCCCTCTTCGTGCTCTGGGGCGGCGCGGTGGCCGAGTACCAGGCCCTTGTCTACGCCGCCGTACTCTACGGCCTCATCGGCGCCGGGGTGGGCGTCGGCGCCGGCGTGGGCCTCGCGGTGCTGGGCGCGGTGACCAAGAAGCTGTCCGAGCCGCTGGCCTGGACGCTTGGCTTCCTGTCGGTCTTCTTCCCGCTCGGGCTCGTGATCGCCCGCTACATCGTCAACAAGGCGGTCTACGCCGAGGCCGGCGTGCCGGGCTCGGCGATGGGCGTGCTCGGCCTCGGCTTCCTGGTGGCTGGCGTCCTCATCCTGTGGCTGGGGACCGTCTTCCTCAGCCGCACCCCGATGAAGATCCTGCTCGAGCCGCGGGGCACGCTGGCGGCCTGGGGTGGGCTCGTCGGGCTCGCCGCGCTCTTCTCCTTCGCGCCGTCGCCGAGGGGGGCCGGTGGCGCGCCGCCGGCCCGGCCGGCCTCGGCGGCGCCGGTGGGCAGCCCCGACATCATCCTCATCGTGGTCGACACCTTCCGTGCTGACCACGTGGGCGCCTATGGCAGCACGCAGGGCCTGACCCCGGCGATCGACGGCCTCGCCGCCGACGGCCTCGTTTTTGAGCAGTACGTGACGCAGGCGAGCTGGACCCGGGCCAGCTTTGCGAGCCTTTACAGCTCGATGCCGCCGAGCGGCCACAAGTCCAAGCTCAAGGCCGAGGCGCTGCCCGACGCGGTCGACACCATGGCCGAGGTGCTGAGCGCCGGTCACTACGCCACCGGCGGCCTGCCCAACAACATCAACGTCACCCGCAGCTTCAACTTCCAGCAGGGCTTTGATGTCTTTGAGTACCAGCGCCCGAGCTACATCGCCGGCGCCGAAGAGAGCAGCGCCCAGCTCAGTATGTACAACGTGCTGCGGAAGGTCCGGGATCGGCTGACCAAGGGCAAGTACCAGGTGACCGACTACTACCAGCCCGCCGAGGTGGTGCTCGAGAACGCCCGCGGCTTCGTCAAGACCAACCGCGACGCCGGCAACCGGTACATGCTGGTGGTGCACCTGATGGAGCCCCACGACCCCTACTTCCGGCACCCCTACGATGGCTACGCGGTGGGCCGGGCGTGGCACCCGAACCCGGACCCGTCTGAGGCCGCGGCGCTGCGCGAGCTGTACGCGGGCGAAATCAAATGGATGGACAAAGAGCTGGGCGCCTTCTTCGCTTGGCTCAAGGCCGAGGGCGCCTACGACCAGACCGC
>JBJONS010000793.1:0-3136 GCA_046051725.1 Pseudomonadota bacterium
TCCCCCGCTCCCGCCGCAGCGCCGGCCCCCGCCGAGGCGGCCGACCCGGGGCCGCCAGCGCCGGCCGAGGCGGCCGACCCGGGGCCGCCAGCGCCGGCCGAGGACTCGACCGCCCCCGCCGGCGAGGCCCGCCCCGCGCCGGCGCCCGACACCGCCGCTCTTCAACCTGATCAAGAACAACACGATCTTGTTGGCGAAGGCATCGGTGCAGACACCTTTGTCGAAGGCGCCCGGGCCCCCGCCGCCCGCCGCCGCACCTGGCCGCCGCGGCCCAGCCTCGCCTGCCAGCCGGGCCTCGACGCCAGCCAGGCGGCGACCGACGACGAGCTCTACGCCGTTCATGTCGACGATCCGCGCCTCGATGGCCCCGAGGCCCAGGCCGAGCTGGTGCGCTGGCTCCACGACCCGCGCCCGGCCCCCTGGGCGATCACCGGCCCCGAGGGCAGCGGCCGCTCGCACCTCGGGCGGATGATCATGTGGCACGCCAGCCACCTCGGCCTGCCCGCGCCGGCCCTCGTCGAGCTGGGCGCCGACGGCGAGGTCGACGAGGCCCTGCGGCGCCACCTGCTCTCGCGCATCGAGCCGGTGGTCGTGATCGCCCCCGAGCACACCGACACGCAGGCGCTGGGCCTGCCCGCCGAGCACAAGGTGCTCAGCCCCTCGGCCTGGACGCCGGCCCGCGCCCGTCGGCTGCTCAGCCTGACCTGCGCCGCGCTGGGCCAGCCCGGCCCCGCCCTGTGGGAAGAGCGCTGGCCCGGCGCCTTTGACGCGCTGCACCACCTGCTGGGCTGGCGGCCCCGCACCACCCAGGCCCTGATCGCCGCGCTGCTGCGCTGCCGCCCCGAGGCGAGCCCCGCCCGGGTGCTCGACCTGCACCTGCGGGCCCAGAGCGGCGCCCTGCGCGCCCTGCTCAGCCACACCGCCGGGCAGCCCCGCACCATCCTCGAGGCCCTCGCCGGCCCGAGGGCGATGACCGCCGGCGAGCTGGCCCAAGAGACCGCGCTGGACGTCAACTCGGTGTCGTCGCAGCTCCACCGCCTGCGGCAGGCCGGGCTGTTGCGCCGCGAGCCGCTGGGCAAGGGCGCGAGCGCCCACCACATCGCCGACCGGGCCCAGGCCGCCGCCCTCGCCGTCGAGCGCCCCGGCGCGCCCCTGACCGAGCTGCACGACACCTTCACGCTGATGCACCTGCTCGAGGTGCCGGCCCGCGGCGCGGCCGAGGCGGCGACCACCCCGCTGCGCCGCCGGCTGCTCGACCGCGTGCGCCCGGTGGGCTTGGCCGCGGCCCTGCCCCCGGCGCTGTCGTGGCTCGGCCGGCCCGACACCGCCGCCGCCGCGATGCCCCGCCCGACCCGCTTGCGGGCGCTGCGGGGCTTGGCCGAGGCGATCCGCGACATGCCCGGCGCCTGGCCGGCCGGCTGGGACAACCGCGCGGCCTGGGAGGCGGTGGGCGGCGCCTGGATCCGCCTCGCCCGCAAAGAAGAGCTGGTGCGCGAGCTCGCGGTGGCCGACGCGCCGGCCCGGGCCCGCCTGCTGCACGCCCTGCGCGCGCTGAGCGACGCTTTGACCCTGCTGCACGGTGAAGACGCGGTGCGGGCCATCGGCACGGCGCTGCGGTCGGGTGACCTCGCCCACGCCGCCGACGCCGGCAACGCCGCCGCGGCCGCCGAGCGCCTCGGCGCGCCCGCCCTGGCCCGGGCCGTCGCGCTCAACGCGGCGGCCGGCTGGCCCGAGCCGCCGCCCCTGCGCACGCTGTTCGACCAGCTCGCCCACGGCGAGGCCGAGGCCGGCAACTGGCTGCTGTGGACCGCGATCGCCGTGCCGCCCGGGCTCAGCGACCTGCGGGTCGAGGGCGCCCGCCGGGCCTGGGCCGCCGCCGGCCCCAGCCCGGCCTTCGCCGCGGCCTACCTCGCCCTGGCCCTGCCCGCCGAGGCCCCGCTCAGCGGGGTCGAGCCGCAGCTCAACGCCCTGCTCGACGCCGATCCCGACAATGTGGCCGCGCTGAGCCTGCTCGGCGAGCTGCGCTGGCGCGAAGGCGACCGGGCCCGGGCCGAGCGCAGCTTCTTGGCGGCGACCGAGAAGCTCGAGACCACGCCCGCGCCCGGCGAGGCCGCGACCCGGGTGCGCGAGGCGGCCCTGGCGGTGCTGGGCCGCAGCCCCGAGGCCTTAGGGGTCTCCCTCACGCTGTCCTCGGCCTGGGCGTGGCCCTATGCCCGCCTCGCAGAGCTCTGCGCGGGCGCGCCCGGCCGCAGCGACGAGGCCCGCCGCTACGCCCGCCGCGCCCTGACCCTGCACCCCGACAGCATCGCCCCGCGGCTGATCCTCGCCGGCGCGGCCCCCGACGAGGCCCCGCGCTGGCTCGAGCCCCTGCGCACCATCGCCGAGGCCAGCTTCTTGCCGACCATCTGCCCGCCGGGCGCCGCGCCGGCCCCCGCGCCGGCGATCGCCGTGGGCCTCGAGGCCCTGAGCGCGCGCCGCCCCGAGGATGACCACCTGCGGGCCATGCTGCCCCACGTCGATCCGCGCCGGGCGCCGGGCGAGGGGGCCCACCCCTTCCTGCGGCTGGCCCGGGCGCTCAACCAGCCGCCCGACCGCGAGGCCGCCGCCTCGCTCGTGCGCGAGCGGCCCGAAGATCCGCTGCTGTGGGTCCTGCTCGCCCAGGTGCAAGAGCGCCTCGGCGAGGACCCCGACGCGAGCTGGCGGCGGGCCGCCGCGCTGGACCCCGACGAGCGCCTCGCCCTGGCCGGCCTCGCCGCCGCCCTGCAGCGCCGCCGCGGCGAGCGCCTGGTCGGCCCGGTCGCCCAGGCCGCGCTCGACGCCGAGATCCACGCCCTGCACGCCCGCCTCGCGGCGATCGGCCCCGCGGGCCCCGCCGGCCGGGTCGAGGCCGCTGGCCGCGCCGCCAGCCAAGGCATGCGCGCCGCCGCCGCGGTTGAGTGCCTCGACCTCATCGAGGACGGCGGCGTGGAGCTGCAGGCCCGCGCCGACGCCCTCGACCTGCTGCGCCGCCTGCTGCGCGAGGCGGGCGCCCTTGATCTGCGCGCCGCCCTCGACGCCCGGCCCGGCCGCCACCTCGCCCTGCGCGCCGCGGTGCACCGCGCAGCCGGCTTGCCCGCCCCGGGCCCGCTGGCGCCCG
>JBJONS010000794.1:0-17232 GCA_046051725.1 Pseudomonadota bacterium
CGCCCCGGCCAAGCCCGCCCCGAAGGCCACGCCGGCGCCGGTCCCCGCCGCCGCTGCCTCGGCCGCCCCGCCGCCGGCGCCCCCGCCGGCCCCCGCCGAGGCCGCGCCCGCCACCCTCACCGTCCGGGTCGAGGGCGACTTCGCCTGGTTCACCATCGACGGCCAGCGCCAGCGCAAGCCGGTCCGCGCGCTGAGCCTGCCGCTGCCTCCCGGCCGCCACACCGTCGAGGCCGAGCTGCGCACGTCGGGCGAGGTGATCCGCAAGGTGGTCGAGCTGCAGGGCGGCGAGACCACCACCGTGCAGATCGAGGCCCCCCAGTGAGGGGGGCGGCGCGCGCCCTGCCGCTGCTGGCCCTCGCCGCCGGCTGCGCGCCCCAGCGCGAGTGCGGCGCGCAGCTCTGGTACGTCGACAACGGCGCGGCTGACGAGGTCGTGGCCATCGGCGACTGGAACGGCTGGGACCCCGCCGCCGACCCGCTCGAGCAGCTCGAGCCCGGGGTCTGGGCGGCCGCCCTCGACCTGCCGCCCGACGACTACGCCTACCAGCTGCGGGTCGACGGCGTCCCCCAGAACGACCTGCAGCAGCCCCTGCTCACCGCCGACCCCCAGACCGGCGCCGAGCGCAGCCTGCTGCGGGTCGAGGGCTGCGCCGCTCCCCTGCTGCGGCCCCTGCGGGCCAAGATCGACGAGGACGGCGTCGGCGAGGCCGCCCTCGAGTTTCTGCGCGGGGATCGCGGCCCGCGGCTCGACGCCGCCTCGGTCGAGGTCCGCACCTGGGACCCCGACCGGGGCGCCTTTGGGCCGCCGCCGGCCGGCCAGAGCCTCGCCCCCACCGCCGACCCGGCCACCGGGGCGGTGCGCCTGCGGCTGGCCGGCCTGCCCCCCGGCAAGACCCGGGTCGAGGTCCGGGCCGCCGACCGCGACGGGGCGACGGCCACCGCCACCCTCGAGCTCTGGTCTGAGGCGCCCTGGACAGCGTCAGGCGCGCCATTCTCGCACCACGACCAGCTCATCTACCAGGTGATGATCGACCGCTTCGCCGCGGCCGAGGGCCCGGTCCACCCCGGGCCGCTGCAGCCCGGCGAGATCGGCGCCCGCCTCGGCGGCGATCTGCGGGGCGTGCGCCGCATGCTCGCCGCCGGCTGGTTCTCGGCGCTCGGCGTCACGACGCTGTGGCTCTCGCCGGTGCAGCCGAACCCGGCCGGCGCCTGGCCCACCGCCGCGGGCCACCTGATGGAGGGCTACCACGGCTACTGGCCGATCGCGCCGGGCGGCGTCGAGCCGGCGATCGGCGACGAGGCTGAGCTGCGGGCGCTGGTGGCCGAGGCCCACCGGGCGGGCCTGCGCGTGCTGCTCGACGTCATCCCCAACCACGTCCACGAGCAGCACCCCTGGCGCCAAGCCCACGCCGGAGCGGGGTGGTTCCACGAGGAACAAGACTGCATCTGCGGCTCGGCGGCCTGCCCCTGGGCCGAGGCGATGGAGGAGTGCTGGTTCGCCGACTACCTGCCCGATCTGGACTGGGAGCACGCGCCGGCCCGCCGGGCGGCGGTCGCCAGCATCGTCGCGCTGCGCGCCGACCATGACCTCGACGGGCTGCGGATCGACGCCGTGCCGATGATCCCGCGGGCCGGCGTGCGCGAGCTGGTCGCGGCCCTGCGGCCCGAGACCGCCTGGCCGGCGCCCTTCTTGCTCGGCGAGACCTTCACCGGCCCCGGTGAGCACGGCCCGATCCGCCGCAACATCGGCCCGCACGGGCTCGACGGCCAGTTCGACTTCCCCCTGATGTGGGCCCTGCGCGGTTTTGCCGCCTGGGGCAGCCTGGATGCGGCGGGCCTCGAGCAGGCCCTGGCCGCCAGCGCCGCCGCCTGGCGGGGCGCGGGCGCGACGATGAGCCCCTTCGTCGGCAACCACGACGTGTCGCGCTTCTTGAGCGAGGCCGCCGGCGACCGCACCGACGCGCCGTGGACCGACCCGCCGCCCCAGCCCGAGGATGACGCGCCCTACGCTGCCTTGGTGCTCGCCCAGACGCTCGCGCTCACCCTGCCGGGCGCCCCGGTGCTCTGGCAGGGCGACGAGCTCGGCCTCGCCGGCGCCACCGATCCGGACTGCCGCCGGCCGATGCCCGACCCGGCCGCGCTGACCGCCCAGCAGGGCTGGGTGCTCGAGCGGGTCCGCCGGGTGGGCCGCGCCCGCCGCTGCCTCGACGCCCTGCGCCGCGGCGCCCGCGTGCCCCTGGCCGCCGAGGGCCAGGTCATCGCGTACCTGCGCGACGCCGACGATGGCGCGCCGGCGCTCATCGTCGCCAACGCCGGCGCGGCCGAGACCCGCCTGCAGCTGCGCTTGCCCGCCGGCCTCGCCGCCGACCCCGAGACCTGGCACCGCGACGTCATCGAGGGCCGAGACCTGGTGGTCCTCGGCCCAGACGCCACCCTCACCCTCACCGTCCCGGGGCGCAGCGCGCGGCTGTTCGTGCCCGCCACCGGCACCTGCGCGGAGTCCCCATGAACCGCAGCGCCCCTGCCCTCGCCCCGCGCGCCCTGCGCGCCCTCCTCGCGCTCGGCGGCCTCGGCCTCGGCCTGCCGGCCTGCGACTCGCCCTGCTTGGGCGAGTCCTGCGAAGAAGCGCCGAAGATCCCCTGGGACCCCGACGCGGCCGGGGGCGACGAGGGCGGAGGCTATGGCTACGGCAGCGGCGGGACCGGGGGTGGTGGCGAAGGCGGCGACGGCGGCGCCGACGGCGGCGAAGAGGACCCCGAGCGCGAGATCTTGACCGTGCGGTCCTGTGATGTCGAGCTCAAGCTCAAGCCGGCCGCCAGCGCCACCACCGTGGCCGTCGCCGGCGAGTTCAACGACTGGAGCCCCGCGACCATGAGCGGGCCCGACGCCGACGGCTTCTACACCGCCGCGCTCGGCGCGCTGCCGCCCGGCGAGTACGCGTACAAGCTCGTGCTGGACGGTGTCTACGAGGGCGCCCCCCCGGTCAACGTCTACAGCAAGTGGGTGGGCGGCAGCGAGAACCGCAACCTGCGGGTCGGCGACTGCACCCTGCCGCTGCTGCAGGCCGTCTCGTCCAGCGCGTCCCCGGACGGCCGCCTGCGCGCCACGGTGCAGCTCGCCTCGGCGGCCGACGGCGTGCCCCTCGATCCGGGCGCCTTGACCGTGCTGGTCGGTGATCGCGAGGTCGAGGCCAGCGTCGACGTCGAGGCGGGCCTGATCACCGTCGACGTCGACGGGCTGCCGCCGGGCAAGCACAGCCTGCGGGTCTGGGCCCGCGACGAGGCCGGCCGGGCCAGCGAGGGCGAGCCGCTGTGGGTGCCCTTGTGGGTCGAGGCCGAGCCCTTCGACTGGCGCGATGGCCTGCTCTACTTCGTGTTCACCGACCGCTTCCGCAACGGCGACTACGGCGACGAGCCCTTCGCGCCGGTCTCGGGCGTGGCGGCCGCCGCGAACTACAACGGCGGCGACTTCCTCGGCGTGATCGACGCGCTCGACGAGGGCTACTTTACGGCGCTCGGCGTGCGGACCATCTGGCTGTCGCCCTTCTACGAGAACCCCGAGGGCAGCTACCTCGGCACCGACGGGGTCCACCGCTACACCGGCTACCACGGCTACTGGCCGATCGACCCGCGGGCGCCCGAGTCCCGCTTCGGCGACGCCGACGCCACCGCCGACGAGCGCCTGCGCGCGCTCATCGCCAAGGCCCACGCCCAGGGCATCCGCGTGATGTTCGATCTGGTGCTCAACCACGTGCACGAGGACCACGCCTACACAACCGAGCACCCCGAGTGGTTCGGCGGCGGCTGCGTGTGCGGCACCAGCGGCTGCGGCTGGGAAGAGAAGCCGGTCGAGTGCTGGTTCACCAGCTACCTGCCCGATCTCAACTACAAAGACCACACCCTCACCGTCACCGTGCTCAACGACACGCTGGACATGCTCGAGGACTACGACGTGGACGGCGTGCGGGTCGACGCGGCCAAGCACATGGACCACGTCATCATGCGGAGCCTGCGCCGCCGGCTGCGCGAAGAGGTCGAGGCCGGCGGCGGCGCGCCCTTCTACGCGGTCGGAGAGACGTTCACCGGCGACCGCGGCCTGATCATGGCCTACGTCGGAGATCACGAGCTGCACGGCCAGTTCGACTTCCCGCTATACTACGCCATCCGCAGCGCGTTCACCGACGGGGGCAGCTTCCGCGACCTCGAGGCGGCGGTCGCCGCCGGCGAGGCGGCCTACGGCGACGGCCTGATGTCGCCCTTCCTCGGCAACCACGACATCGAGCGCTTCGCGACCGCGGTGCACGGGCGGGCGGGCGACCCGTGGAGCGGCAGCCTCGAGGACCCAATGGCCGGCGGCGGCACCAGCGTGACCCAGTGGGCCACGATCAACGCCGCCACCCTCGGCTTCGCCTTCACCCTGACCCAGCCCGGCGTGCCGCTCATCTACTACGGCGACGAGATCGGCCTCGCCGGCGGGGGCGACCCCGACAACCGCCGGCCGATGAGCTTCGAGCCCTACCTCTCGGCCAACCAGCGCACCCTGCGCGAGCGGGTCGAGGCCATCGGGCAGGCCCGGGCGGGCAGCTTGGCCCTGCGCCGGGGCAGCCGCCGCAGCCTCTGGGTGGACGACAACCTGATGGTCTATGCCCTCGACAACGGCGGCGGGGACGTCGCCCTCGTCGCGTTGGCCCGCGGCAGCGCCCGCACCGAGAGCGTCGACCTCGGCGCGCTCGGCGTCGACGGCGCGCGCTTTGAGGACGCGCTCGGCTCGGGCTGGACCGGCACGGTCAGCGGCGGCCGCCTGAGCCTGCGGGTCGAGGCCGACCAGGCCCTGATCTTGGTGCGGCGGTGAGGGCCGCGGCGCGCGGGGCGGCGCTCAGCCTGGCCCTGGTGCCGGCCGGGGCGGGCGCGGCCGAGGTGGTGCTGGGCTCGTACGGCCGGGTCGGCGCGGGCTCAGACCTGCAGGGGGGCGCGGGCCAGCCGGTCGCGGTCGCCACCCACAGCGACCGGCTGCAGGCCGACCCCTACGTCGAGGTCGACGTGATGTTCCGCGAGAAGACCGCGGACGGCGCGCGGTTCGGGGCGGTGTTCACCCCGGCCATCGCCGGGCCGCTGTTTCACGCCTCGGGCGACTGGGACGCCGATCTCGCGGTGCGCAACCTCTACGCCCACGGCACGGGCTGGGTCGACGCCCCGGTGACCGCCTGGGTCGGCTCGCGCATGCTGCGCGGCGACGACGTCTACCTGCTGAACTTCTGGCCGCTCGACAACCTCAACACCGTCGGCGGCGGCGTTCAGGTGCACCCCGAGCGCTGGTTCCTCGACGCGCACCTCGGCATGAGCCGGCTCAACGACCCGATGACCAGCCAGCAGGTGCTCGCCACGTCCGAGGGCGGCGTCGGCGGGGTCAACGTGCAGGTGCTCGACCGGCAGCGGGCGGTCGCCTCGCTCAAGGTGGGCGGCACCGCGCCGCTCGGCGAGCTGACCCTGCGCCTCGCCGGCTACACCGAGCTGCACCGCCTGCCCGCGGGCGAGCAGCTCAGCGACGAGGAGCGCACCCCGCGGGACCTGCCCGCCGACCGCGGGGCGGTGCTGGGCGCCCAGGCCAGCCTCTGGGGCTGGGGGCCCGACTCCTTCGCCCACCTGTGGCTGCGGCGGGGCACCGGCCTCGCCATCCCCGGCACCCTGGCCCTGCCCGGCACCGGGCTGGCCGCCGACCGCACCTTCGCCGGCGCCCGCGAGCACATGGTGGCGGTGGCGGGCAACAGCGAGGGCCCGGGCCCCTATGGCCTGATGTGGGGCGGCTACCTGCGCGCCTATCGCGACGCCGACGCCAACCTCACCGATTGGGACGACGCGGCCGAGGGCGCGGTGGTGCTGCGGCCGGCCTGGCACCTGAGCAAGCACGTGAGCCTCGCCGGTGAGCTCTCGCACCAGTGGCGGCAGAGCCCAGGCCTCAACCCCGCGACGGGGGAGGTGGCCCTGCCCCAGGTGACCAAGCTCGCCCTGCTGCCCACCCTGCAGCCCCACCGCAGCGGCCTGAGCCGCCCCCAGCTGCGGCTGCAGTACGTGTACAGCCGCCTCAACAATGACGCGCGGCAGCTCTACCCCGAAGAGGACGCCCGCTTCGCCAGCAACCACCAGCACCACGTCGGCATGGTCGCCGAGTGGTGGATGGACAGCGCCACCTACCGACCCGCCGGGAGCAACTGATGCGCGCCCGTCCCTCCATCTGCGTCCGCCGCGCCGCGGCGCTGCTCCTCCCCCTGACCGTATCGGTGGGCTGCATGCCCGCCGGGCCCTACGCCGAGGACCCGGTGATCACCAGCGAGGTCGACGACTGGCGCGACGAGGTGATCTACCAGCTCATCACCGACCGCTTCGCCGACGGCGACCCCAGCAACAACTGGGGAGAGACCGCCGATCTCAGCAACCTCAACAACTACATGGGCGGAGACTGGCGGGGCATCATCGACCGGGTCGACTACCTGACCGGGCTCGGGGTCACCACGGTCTGGATCAGCCCGGTGGTCGCCAACGTCGAGGTCGACGCCGGGATCGCCGGCTACCACGGCTATTGGACCCAAGACTTTGAGCGGGCCAACCCGCACATGGGTGACTTGGCGACCCTGCGCGAGCTGGTCGACGTGCTGCACGAAAACAACGTCAAGGTCGTCGTCGACATCGTGGTGAACCACGTCGGCCAGGCCTTCTACTACGACATCAACCAGAACGGGCAGGCCGACATCCAGACCTGGTACAGCACCGACGGCAGCGACACGCTCGACATGGTCACCGAGTGGGACCCGGCCTTCGACCCGCGCCGCATCCAGAGCTTTACGAGCTTGGGCGAGGCGGGCGAGGCGCCGCTGGGCTGGCTGTGGATGCCCGAGATCAACCGCACCCCTCCCGAGCCGTTGATTTTTCAGGACCCGTTGGCCTACCACCGCATGGGCCGCGTGACCGACTGGTCGGACCGCGAGCAGGTCAAGCTGGCCGACTTCCCCGGCGGGCTCAAAGACATCGCGACCGAGAACCCCAACGTGCGGGCGGCGCTGATCGACATCTTCAGCGACTGGATCACCAAGACCAACATCGACGGCTACCGCATCGACACGGTCAAGCACGTCGAGGACGACTTCTGGGAGGAGTTCTGCCCCGCGATCCGCGACCACGCCGCGGCCCTGGGCAAGGACAACTTCTTGCTCATGGGCGAGGTCTTCGACGGAGATGACGTGCTGGTCGGCAGCTACACCCAGCCCGACATGCTGGATGGCGCGGTGGACTTCGCCGCCAAGTACCAGGTCTTTGAAGACGTGTTCAAGCGCGGCCAGGCGACCACCAAGGTCGAGGCCCTGCACCAAGCCCGCCAGGGCAACTGGGGCCAAGAGCCGCAGCCCGGCGGGGTCGGCGTGGCGCCCAAGGACCTGCCGCTCGGGTTCCTCGACAACCACGACGTCGCCCGCTTCCTGTGGGACCAAGAGGGCGAAGACAGCGCGCTGCGGGCCGCCTTGGTCTACCTGCTGCTGCGCGACGGCCTGCCGGTGCTCTACTACGGCACCGAGCAGGGTTTTGCCGGCGGCAACGACCCGGCCAACCGCGAGCCGCTCTGGCCCAGCGGCTACGACGAGGACCACCCGCTCTACGCCCACATCGCGGCCGTCCTCGAGGTGCGGGCCCAGCGCGACGCGCTGCGGCGCGGCGATCTCGTCTTCCGCTGGACCACCGACCACACCGGAGACGAGCCCGACGCCGGCATGCTCGCCGTCGAGCGGTCCACCGCCGACGATCGCGCGCTCATCGTCATCAACACGCACCCCACCCAGACGAGCCGCAGCGAGGACGGCGACAAGGCCCTGCTGACCGGCTTTGCGCCCGGCACCACCCTGCGCAACGCCCTGCCCGAGGCCCAAGTGCGAAGCTGGACGGTGGCCGCCGACGGCAGCGTGCTGGTCGAGCTGGGCCCGCGCGAGGCCGTGGTGCTGATCGCGGCCAGCTGACCGCGCGGGTGCGGAATTTCCCCCGCACGCCGGGTGCGCAGCGGGCCGTCCACGAGTATTGTCACGGAGTGCCAGTGCCGTCCCCTCCCGCACCCCGCCCCAAAGGAGCTCCCCATGTCCGCCCCCGCCCACGCCGCTGACGTCGCCTCGGCCGCCGCGCCCTCCACCAGCTCGGCGCCGGCGGGCCCCGTCTCGGCCCCGAGCGTGTCCGCCTCGGCCGCGCACGGCATCGGCCTGCCCGCCGGTCCGTCGGCTGGCGGCGCCGGCGCCTCGTCGACCGCCTCCGAGATCCCCTCGGCCACCTCGGCCTCGGCGCCGTCCGTCATCTGAGCCGAGCCCCGCCGCCCGCCGGGGGGATAGCCGCCGGCCATGACCCGCCCCCCCGACGCCCGCGCCCGTGCCCTGCAGCTCCTCGACGAGGCCCTGCAGGGCGACTTTTTGCACAGCCTGACCCTCTCGCGACCGGTCGACGGGCCGCCGGGCCTCAAGCAGGTGCTCGGCCGGCCGGTGGCGCTCAAGGCCGGGCCGCACCTGCAGCTCGTCTCGCGCTTCGAGCGGGTCGACAAGACCAAGAACGTCCCGCTGGGCGATGCCCTCGCCGAGATCAGCGCGCTGTTGGGCGCGCCCTTCTCTGAGCTGCACCTGCGCACCACCCAGGCGAGCTGGCACCTGCAGGCCCACCCGGGCAAGGCCGCCCGCCTGCACGAGGCGGCGCCGCCCGCCGCCGCCCCCGCCGCGGCCCACGACCGGCCCCGCAGCCGGGCGCTCGACCCCGACCCCCGGTGGCTGACCGCGCTCGGGGTGCTCGGCCCCGACGGCAAGGTCAAGCGGGGGATGGAGAGCAAGCTGCGCCAGGTGCTGCGCTTCGCCGAGCTGCTCGACGACGCGCTCGGCGCCCTGCCGCCGGGCCCGCTGCGCCTCGTCGACATGGGCTGCGGCAAGGGCTACCTCACTTTTGTGGCCTACGAGCTGCTCTCTGCGCGGCGGCCGGGCTCAACCGTCGTCGGGGTCGAGCTGCGCCCGGCCCTGGTCGAGACCTGCGCCGCCGCGGCCGCCGCCGCGGGCTTCACCGGGCTGTCGTTCGTCGCCGGCGCCATCGCCGAGGCCCCGCTGCAGGGCGCCGATGTCGTGTTGGCGCTGCACGCCTGCGACACGGCCACCGACGACGCCCTGGCCGCGGCCATCCAGGCCGGCGCGGCCCTGGTGCTGGCCGCGCCCTGCTGCCACAAAGAGCTGCGCCCGCAGCTGCGCCCGCCGCCCGCGCTGGCGATCGCCCTGCAGCACGGCATCCTCCGCACCCGCGAGGCCGAGCTGCTCACCGACGCGCTGCGGGCGGCCCTGCTCGACGCCCGCGGCTACTCCACCGCGGTCATCGAGTTCGTCGACGCCGAGCACACCGCCAAGAACCTGCTGCTCGTCGCCACCCGCAAGGGCGCGCCCGAGCCGACCCGCGAGGCCGAGGCCCGGGCGCTGGCCCAGCACTATGGCGTGCAGCAGCAGCGCTTGGCCGAGCTGCTCGGGGTGGCGCTGGCCTAGGCCTTCAGCCCCGCCTTCCCCAGGGCGCCGAGCTCGGCGTAGAGCGCCGCGTTCGCCGCGATGGCCTTGGCGAAGACGCCGAGGTGCAGGCTCTCGTTGGGGCCGTGCGCGGTCGACTCAGGGTCCATCACCCCGTTGAGGATGAGCGGAAGGTCGCCATAGCGGCGGCCGAACAGCGCCACGAAGGGGATCGAGCCGCCCACGCCCACCTGCAGCAGCGGCTGGCCCCAGCTCGCCCGGTAGGCGCGGTCGGCGGCCTCAAAAGCCGGCCCGCGCGGGGTGTAGAGCCAGCCCTCGCTCGCGTTCTTGCCCTGCTCGACGCTGACCTCGACGCCCGCCGGCGGATCGGCCAGCAGCGCGGCCCGCAGCAGGCCCATCATCTCGTCGACGGTCTGGCCCGGCGCGAGGCGCACGCTGAGCGTCGCGCTCGCCGCGGTGCGCAGCGCGTTCTTCTTGCGGTCGGCGGTCGGCAGGGTGGTCGCGACCACGGTGATCGAGGGCTGGCGCCACATCCACTCGGCGGGCGGGCGCCCGCGGTCGGGCAGGGCCGACACGCCGGGCAGCAAGTGGGCGCCGGCGTGGATCACCGCGGCGCTCAGCGGCACCCCCCAGGCCGCCGCGCGCCAATCGGCCGGCACCTCGACCCGGCCGATGGCCATGCGGCCGTCCTCATCGCAGAGGCGGCTGACCAGGCGCATCAGGGCCAGCGAGACGTCGGGCACCATGCCGCCCCACAGCCCGCTGTGGCCGTCGGCCTCGAGCGCGGCGCAGCGCAGCTCGACCTCGAGCAGGCCGCGCAGCGAGACGGTCAGCCCGGGCTGGGTCGGGCTCGGGTTCTCGCAGTCGGTCAAGATCATGACGTCGGCGGCGAAGGCCTCGGGGAAGGCGTCCATGTAGCGCTCGAGGTTGGGCGAGCCGATCTCCTCTTCGCCCTCGATGAGCAGGCGCAGGTTCACCGGCAGGCCGCCCTCGACCTCGAGGTAGGCCTGGATGGCCTCGAGGTGGCTGACCCAGCCGCCCATGTCATCGCTGGCCCCGCGCGCGAAGACCCGCTCGCCGCGCTGGGTGAGGGCGTGCGGATCGCTGGTCCAAGGCTCACCTTTGACCGGCTGCAGGTCGAGGTGGCCGTAGACCAGCACGGTGGGGGCGTCGGGGCCGGCGCCCATCCACGCGGCGGCCACGCTGGGCAGCGCGCCGGGCAGGCGCAGCACCGTGGCGTCGAGGCCGAGCGCGGCGAGATCGGCGGCGACCGCCTCGGCCAGCGCCTCGACGTCGGCGTGGTGGTCGGGATCGCAGGAGATCGCCGGCCGCGCGACGTAGCCGGCGAGGCGGCGCAGGGCGCGGTCGGGGTCCAGGGCGGCAGAGACGGCGGCGGGCGTGGGCATCAGGTCCTCGGCGGGCGGTTGTGGGGGCCGCAGGTGGGCGCGCCGCACGCTACACCCGGAGCATGGCCCCGCTCCACCGACCGCCGCCCGTCCGCTCCGCCCGCGCCCCGCTGCTCGCGGCGGGCGCCCTCGCCCTGCTCGCCGCCCGGCCCGCCGCGGCGGCGGACTACACCGTCGCCGCCGGCGGCGACTGGTGCGCCGTGCTCTCGGCCACCCTGCCCGGCGACCGCGTGCTGCTCGGGCCCGGCACCCACACCACCGGCTGCGCGCTGACGCTCAGCGGGGTCGCCGGGTCGCCGATCACGCTGGCCGCCGCCGACCCGCTCGACCCGCCGCGCCTCTCGCCCACCGACGGCAGCGCGGCCATCCTGAGCTGGACCGGCAGCCACCTCGTGGTCGAGGGCCTGACCTTCGGCCCCCACGCGGCCGGCGAGGCCGGCCTGCGCCTGCTGCCCGACACCACCGGCGAGGTCCGGGGCGTCGAGCTGCGGGGCAACCAGCTGGTCGACCTCGGCGGAGTGGGCCTCGAGGCGGCAGCGGCGGGCGCGCTCTACGAAGACATCGTGGTGGTCGAGAACACCATGGCCCGGCTCGGCGGCGCCGGCGTGGCGCTGGGCTGCAGCGCCGGCGCGGTCGACTGCCGGGTGGGCAGCGCCACCGTCGAGGCCAACCTCATCGAAGACACCGGGCTGAGCGGCGCCGGCGCCGGGGTCGAGCTGCGGCCCGACAGCGCGGCCACCATCGCGCGCAACGTCATCCGGCGCAGCCCAGGCGCGCTCATCGACGTGCACGGCGGCCTCGCCCAGCTCCCGGCCGACGGTGCGGGCAACGTGCTCGGCCGCATCGAGGCCAACCGCCTGGGCCCGCCGACCAGCGGCGCGGCCATCCGGGTCTATGGTGGGCCGACGCTCGTGCGGAACAACGTGGTCATCGGCGGGACCGACGGCGGCATCCTCTCGGTCGAGGGCCCGGTGCCCGGCCAGCTCGACCGCATCTACCTGCTCGGGAACACCGTGCTGGCCAGCGGCGGCGACGCGATCACCCTGCTCGGGTGGAGCACCGGCGTGGACCTCGCGATGCAGAACAACGCCGTGCTGCAAGAGGACCGCCTCGGCGAGGGCCTGCCCACGCCGGGCGGGGCGGTGGCGGTCGGCGGCAACCAGAGCTGCGCCGAGCCCGCGCTGTGCTTCGCCGACCGGGCGGCCCTCGACCTGAGCCCGACCGGCCCGCTGCTCGGCGGGGCGATCATCGCGGTGCACAACCACCTCGACGTCGACCTCTGCGGCCTGCCGCGGGTGCTGCCGGGCGACGCGGTGGGCGCGCTCGGCGCCGAGAGCGCGCTGTTGACCGGCTGGGGCACGGCGGGCGCGCCGGCCGACCTCTACTGCCCGAGCCCCGACAGCGGCACCGCCGACGGCGCCGATGGGGCCGATGGCACCACCGACGGCGCGGACGGCGGCGGCGGAGACGGCGGCAGCGGCGACGACGTGGTCGTGCGCCGGGTGCCCGCCTACGCCCGCGCCAAAGAGGGCGGGGGCTTCGGCTGCGCGGCGGCGCCCGGCGGTCCGGCGGTGGCCGCGCTGCTCGCCGCCGCCCTGGCCGGGGTCCGCCGGCGCCGGCGGCTCAGCGGCCCTTGACGCCGACGAAGAGCTCGAACACGCCGGCGTTCTCGCGGTCCATCACGTAGAGGCGGTCGGTCTCCCAGCCGCCGACGCCGTTGCCCCAGTGCAGGTTGGGGATCCACATGCTGTCGAGGGTCACCACCCGCTCGGCGGCGCCGCCCGTCGGGGGGAAGCGCCAGATCTCGCCGAGCACGAACTCGGTGACGTAGACGTTGCCGCAGACGTCCGCCGCCACGCCGTCGAGGCCGCCGTGGTCGCCGAACGCGATGTCGGGCAGACAGGCGGTGCCCTCGAGGCCGAAGGGCTCACCGTCCTGGCAGATGCCGATGCTCGGGTACAGCGGGTCGAGGATCTCGCAGGGGTCACCCAACTCCGCGCCGATGCAGTCGGTGAGGTAGGCCGACTCCAACGAAGAGCTGAGGTAGCAGCCGAGCACCCCCTCGTAGCTCGCGTAGCAAAAGCCCTCCTCGACGCCCACCCGGCAGGTCTCGCCCTCTGCCGCGCGCTTGCAGGCCTCGGAGTAGACCGGGTCCATCGCCGGGCAGAACAGGTCGCCGCCGCGCACCGTGGTGCAGCGCTGGCTGACCTCTGCGCCAAAGACCGTGGTGGTGCAGTCATCCCCCTCGGTGGCGCCGGCGCAGGCCGCCTCGTCGAGGTCGGGCAGGCAGCGGGCGTCGCCGAGGTCGTCGATGGCGCAGCCGCCCAGGCCGCCGCTGTAGAGGGCGCAGGTGGTGCCCGGCGCGGCGTCGAGGCAGGGGTTGGGCGGCACGCCCGGGCTCTCGGGGCTCTCGCCGAAGACCACCTCTTCGGTCCAGCCGCCGTCGGCGGTGCGGCTGACCGACCAGACCGTGCCGCCGCCGAAGCTGCCGATGTAGAGGGTCTCTTCGTCGGGGCTGAAGGTCAGGCCGTTGGGGTTGAACAGGCCATGGGCGACGAAGGTGAAGTCGCCGGTGTCGGGGTCGATCCGGCGCACCCGGCCGCTGACCTGCTCGGCCACATAGGCGAAGCCGTCGGCGTCGACCTCGAGGCCGTTGGGGTACTCGAGCCCGCCGATGACCACCCGGCTGCCGCCGGTCGTGGTGTCGACCGCGACCAGCTCGCCGCGATCGGCGGCGTTGAACAGCAGCTCACCCGAGGGGAGGAAGCGCGTGCCCGCGCCGAAGCTGCTCGCGCCCGGCAGGATGAGGCGGCTGGTGCCGTCGCGCTTGATCCCGACCAAGTTGCCGAGCTGGTCGATGGAGATGAGGTAGCCCTCGTCGTCGAAGGCGAAGTCCTCGGCCCCGGTGAAGCCCTCGATGTAGGCCTGCTCGACCGGCAGGGGGGCCGGCGGACAGTCCGGCTCGGGCTCGGCGCTGTCGCCGCCGGTGTCGGCGCCGTCGTCGCCGGAGCCCTCCGCTCCCCCCTGGTCGGTGTCGTCGTCTTTGGCGCCCCCGCAGGCGGCGAGGGACAGCAGGGCGAGGGAGCGGAGGAGGAGGGGGTGGACGCGGCGGCTCATTGGCAGGTCTCCAGGGCCATGTTGCAGATCTGCCCGGGAGGGCAGTCATCGGGGCTGTCGCAGGGGGTGTGACCGTCGACCTCGACGGTCGCGAGCTGGGTGGCGGACACGGTGAGGTCGGCGCAGCCCCCGCCGGGGAGCTCGGCCTGGTCATCGGTGCGCCGCCGCAGGGTGCCGCTCGGAAAACCGCTGACGCCCGCGCCGAGCAGGCTGGCGATCAACCCCGCGGGGATGGCCGCCTCGCCGTCGTCTTCGAAAGAGCAGACCAGCGTATAGGGCGAGAGGCCGTGCTGGTCGACCATCAGGCGGGCCTCGACCCGGCTGCGGCCGAGGCCGGTCGGCGGGGTCCAGCGCAGGGGCAGGTCGCCGTCCTCGACCACCCAGGCCAAGGTGTCGCTGACCAGCGGCTCGGGGCCGACCCCGTGCAGGCGGATGGGCGGCAGCGCGCCGCCGGCGGTGTCGAGCTGCACCAGCGCGTCGCCTTCGACCGCCGGGTGCGTGACGGCGCTGTCGAAGTAGGTCGTGCCGGGCGGGACCGGGTCCATCTCGACCGGGCCCGACAGCCCGCGGATGCGGACCTGGCCGAGGTCTTGGTTGCGGGGGTAGGGCAGGCAGGTGCCGTCGAAGTCGCAGGCCTGGTCCGGCGCGCAGGGCGGGTCGCAGCTCGGGTTCTCGCGCAGCAGCATCTGGCAGTCCCCCTCTTGCGGCCCCGGGCGCAGCACCGTGACCGGCACAACCCCGTCGGCGACCGCCCCGGTCACCGCCGAGTAGCGGGGCCCCACATCGACCACAAAACCGCCCCAGCGGCGATCCAGAGGGCAGGCGCCGCCCAGCGCGACCGTGGCGGGGTCACCCTCGGCCGCCCAGCCGCTGTCGGTCTCGGAGGTGCCCCCGCTGTCGTCCGGCGCGGCCGGGGTCTTGTCGCCGCCCGCGGGGTCATCGCCGCAGCCTGCCGTTAGGGCGACCACGACCGCCACGCACCGAACCTCCCGCCCCCGAACCGTCATGAGCACCTCCACGCGTCGAGGACGCTACCCGACCGCCACGGCGCCCGCGACAGGTGTCCCCGTGATCGCGCTGCCTCAAAATGGCACACTGCGGACCTTCGCCGACCCGCGCGGCGACTTCACCGAGCTGTGGCGGCAAGAGTGGCTGCCCGAAGCCCCCCCCTTCGTCCAGGCCAACCTGTCGCGCAGCGTGGCCGGCGCGCTGCGGGGCATGCACGTGCACCTGCGCCAAGACGACTTCCAGGTCGTCTTGAGCGGCGCCTACCACGTCAACCTCGTCGACCTGCGCCCCGGGATGAACCTCGCCCGCCAGAGCCTGCGCCTCGAGGCCCACCAGTGGCTGCACGTGCCGGCGGGCGTCGCCCACGGCCTGCAGGCCCTCGACGACAGCCTGATGGTCTACCTCGTGACCGCGACCTACGACGGCAGCGACGAGCACGGCCTCGCCTGGGACGATCCGGCGCTGGCGCTGCCCTGGCCCGGCGGCCCGCCCCTGCTCTCGGCCCGCGACGCGGCCGCCCCGCGCCTCGCCGACCTGCGCCTGCCGGGGCTCTGGCCCGCGCCTGACGCTCAGTAGCGGGTGGCGATGCCCCAGAAGTTGACGTCGCTCTCGACCACGTTGAGGAAGTCGTCGATGCTGCCGTCGGCCCCGCGCACGCGGAAGACGCTGCGGTACTCGCCGCCCTTGCTGGTCACGTAGACGTCGCCGCTGTCGGTCTCGGCGTCGAGGCCCAGCGGGGTGATGAGCCGGTCGGTCCAGTCGACCGTGGCCTCCCAGCGGCCACCGGCGAGGTCGAAGACCCGCACCGCCTGCGCGCCGGTGCCGTAGACCGTCGAGACCGCGGTGAAGCCGACGTCCTGCTGAAAGGTCAGGCCGGCGTTGACGAAGATGCTGTCAGGGTCGAAGCTCTCGCCGAGATCGACCTGGCTGTGCTGCACAAAACCCTCGGCCTCGGACCAGGTGGCGAAGCCGCCGAGCAGGTCGGCGATCCCCAGCGTGGCGGTGCGGGGGTCCCAGGCCAGGGCGTTGCCGTACATCTCGAAGACGGCGCCCTCTTCGGCGAGGTTCCAGGTCCACTCGGCCAAGACCGCGGTCGAGCCGTCGGCCTCGGTCATCAGCAGCGCGCCGGGCACCAGCACGGCCACCCGCCCATCGGGCAGGGCCAGGGCCGCCCGCAGGTAGGGGCCGTAGAAGTAGAGCCGGGGGTCGAGCTCGCCGAAGCACTCGCCCCAGGCCTCTTCGGGCAGGGCGAAGCAGCCGTCGTAGTCGGCGTCGCCGAAGGTGCCGCGCTCGACCAGATCGCCGTCGGCGCTGAGCGACCAGAGCGTGCTCGGCTGGTACCAGGGCACCGCGGTGTCGAGGGAGGGCACCAACCCCGCGCCCAGCGGGCTGTAGCCGGCCGCGACCTCGGCGAAGTAGGGGTAGCTGACCAGCAGCCAGCCGCCGGCCGGGTTCTCAGAGATGCCCCAGGGCACGACGTCTTCGGGCAGGGTCAGCTCGTCCTCTTCCCGCCCCACGGTGTCGACCAGCAGCACGCTGCTGCGGGCGGCCCCCCGCTGGGTGGCGATGGCGAAGCCGCGCCACTGCTCGTCGACCCGCCCGTCGCAGTCGTTGTCGACGCCGTCGTCGGGCTCTTCGGGCCAGGCCGGGTTGACCCGGAAGTCGGTGTCGTCGCAGTCGCCCTCTTCGACCGAGAAGCCGTCGCCGTCCTCGTCGACCCCGCCGCCGTCGCCGCTGCCGTCTTCGCCCACGCCCTCACCGCCGCCGTCATCGTCGCCGGTGTCGGCCTTGACGGGGCTGTGGAGGTCGTCGCCGCCCGCGCAGGCGAGCAGCAGGGCGAGGGGGAGGAGGGCGAGCGGGCGAGGGGACATGGGCGGCTCCGTGGGGCTGAGCCTACCGGAGGCGGAGCCGACGCGCGCCCCGCCCAGGCTCAGGCGCCGTCGGTCTCGACCTCGTCGGTCGGAGCCGCGCCGTCGCAGTCGTCATCATCGTCGCCGCCCTCGTGCTCGTCGTCGTCATCGTCGCAGCCGGGCCGGCGGTCGGTCGCGGGCGCGTCGTCCCCGGCCTCGGGGTGCTCGTCGGGGCCCAGCTCGGGGGGCGCCCCCGTGTCGAGGGCGGCGGCCGCGTCCGCGGGGACCTCGCCCTCGATCACGCCCCGGCCCGCCTCGGCCTCTCCGGCCGCGAGCAC
>JBJONS010000795.1:0-4091 GCA_046051725.1 Pseudomonadota bacterium
GCCGCCGCGGTGTCGGCGGGGGCGGTCGCCCGGGTCGGCGGGTGGACCGTGGTGGGTGGGCCGGCGGGCGAGCCCCCGCACTTCGCCGGCGCTGCGCCTCCCCACGCCACCGTCGAGCTGCGAGAGGGAGGCCAGCCGGTCTGGACCGGGGTGGTCCTGCCCGCCGGCGCCTCGGCATCAGTCACGGTGCGCGGCGCGGACGGGCAGCGCCAGACCCTGCAGGTCGGGGGAGGCTGAGCGGCCCCCTCAGGGCGCCGGCGCTCCCTGGATGTCGATCAGGATCTGGACGGCGTCTTGGTTCCGCCGTTGACCAAACAGCGCCATATAGGGCGTGATCCCAAAGCGGGCTTGGCTGATGTTGGCCTGCCCCTTGAGCGAGAGGCCCTCGGGGCCGAAGGTCCCGGTCAGCGCCACCGGCACCGGGGCGCTCACCCCGTGCAGCTTCAGCTTGCCGACGATCACCCAGCGTCCGGGGTCCTTCGCGACGCAGCCGTCCACGGTGTAGGTGATGCTCGGGAAGCGCGCGGCGTCGAGCTGGTCCCGTGCCATCATGTGCAGCACCACCAGCTCACGGTCGACCGCGCTCAGCGGGTCGGTGAGGCCGTGGCGCGCGCGGTCGGCCTCGGCGTCCGGCACGAGCCCTGCGACGGGGAGGGTCACCTCGCCGGTGCACACGCCGTCGGGATCCCAGGACAGGTGACCATCCCACCCGGTCGCGACGACCACATGGTCGTGGGACCGGCCCGAGTTGTTGGTGCGGGGGTCCTCGAAGAGCAAGGCCTCAAGGCGGCTCTTCGCCGGATCGAGCCTAAACTTGACCGCGACGGGGGTCGCCGGATCGGCCGCGGGCGCGGCGACCGGGGCCGCCCCATGGAGGAGGTGCAGGCCGACAATCAGCAGGGCAGGGAGCTTCACGGGGTCAATCCGCAGGCGGTGTCGCAGCCGAGGCTCGGCCCGATGAGGTTGTCGGCCAGGGTCACGGTGGCGCAGGAGTCGATGGTGGGGGCGTTGGAGCAGACCAGGCCGTACTCGGGGTTGGAGGTGGACGCCGCCTCGACCATCGTGAAGGTGCCGCCGTTGAGGTACACGCCCGAGCCGCCCCAGCTCAGCAGGGGGCTGTCGACGCCCTCGCTCACCGCCACCCCGTCGAGCGTGAAGGTCCCGTACTCGAGCTGCAGGCCGAGGGCCGCGCCGCGGATGTCCACGTCGGTCAGCGTGGCGCTGACGCCGTCGCCGCTGAGCTGCACCGCGGCGCCCGCCACGTTGGAGATCTCCACGGTGTCGAGCTCGACGTCGACCGTGCCGGTGTACGCGTTGCCCGAGAAGTCGTTGAAGACCTCAAGGAAGGCGTACTCGCCAATGTTGGTCGCCGTCACGTTGGACAGAACGATGTCGGTGGTGCCGTAGCTCGCGCTGATGTCCAATGCGGACTGGTAGTTCCGGGCGGTGTCGAGGGTCAGACCGTCGATGCTGACGTCGTTGAGGGCGTAGCTGGCGGCCGTGTTGGTGTAGCCAGACACCAGGGCGCCGGGCATGCCGCTCACCTCGACGCTGTCCATCGACAGGTTGCAGTCGTAGCCGTACATGCCGCGGCCGATGGACTCCGAGGCGGCCTCGAAGATCATCACGTCGTCTTGGTAGTAGGTGTAGGGCTCGACATAGACCGCGCCGTCTTCGATGGTGCTGTTCTCCAACGTGATGTTGCCCTGAAAGCAGTTCACCGCGTTGCCCGCGACGTTGGAGAACGCGCTCTCGCGGATCCGCACCGGCTCGGCGCCGCTCACGTAGATGGCGTCGGAGAGGTAGCCCTCGAAGGTGTTGCCGGTGATCTCGGCCGGCGTGTCGAGCAGCTGCACGCCGGCGGTGCCCGACGAGAAGCTGTTCCCGTCGAGCTCGATCCCCGCGCCCGAGTAGGCGACGACGTCCTGCCCGTAGTTGACCTGGTAGACGTACTTGACGATGTAGTCGGTGTAGTCGTACTCGTAGATCAGCTCGGTCGGCGTCTGGCTGTCGTGGAAGGTCGAGCCCGAGACCACCAGCCCGTTGCTCTCATAGTCCAGCACGCTGGCCGACAAGCCCGTCTCGCCCGGGCGGGAGAAGTCGCTGTTGCGGACCTCGGCCGAGCCGCGGAAGTTGATGATGCCCGCGCAGATGTTGCCCGCGACGGTCAGCCCCTCGGCGACCACGACGCCCGAGACGTTGCTGATGCCGTAGCCGCCGTTGTCGCTGAGGTTGCCGCCGACCACGGTGAGCGCGGCGCCCACGTTGATGATCGCGCCGTAGCGGTCCACGATGCCGCAGCGCTCGTCGCCGTAGTCCTCGACCTCGATCTGGCCGGTCACCGTGACGTCGGTCAGCGTCGTCTGGATGCCCGAGATGTAGAGGCCCTTTCGGCCGTTGTCGGTAAACGTCGAGCTGCTGACCGTCGCGACCGCGCCCGTGGCGTTGTAGCCGGCGATCAGCGCGCCGCCGTTGTTGTAGCCCACCACGTCCAGACCGCTGACCTGCACGTTGTCCGACACAAAGAAGGCGCCGACCCCCAGGTAGGTTGCCGCACCGTCGGCGTCGGCCACGCCCCAGGTCGAGTCAGCGATGTCGACGGTCAGGGCGCGGTCGCCGCTGATGGTGACCGCGTCGACCGTGATCGCCCCCGTCGTCGCGGCATACACGCCGTGGTAGGCGCTGTCGGTCAGGGTCGAGCCGCGAAGCTCGACGTCGCCGGCCAGCGCGACCACCCCGTACAAGGCGCCGGTCACCGTGCTGTTCGCGAGCACCACGTCGCCCGCCTCAGCGAACAGGTTGACGAAGGTGTTGTCCGCGAACACCACCCCGTCGGCGGCGATCGTCGACCCGCCGATGGCATACATGCCGTGCCCGTCGGCGATGTCGTCGGGGTTGGTCGCGAAGGTGGAGCGGATCTCGCCGCCCTCGAGCGAGACGGACGAGCCCGCATCGGCGTGGACGCCATAGCCAATGTTGTCCACAAAACTGCCGTTTACGACCCGCACCGAGGCGCCCTCGGCGTGCAAGCCGCCGTATCCGTTGCCGCCGAAGACGGTGTCGGTGACGACAAGGTCAGTCGCCCCGTTCGCGCTGAGGCCCCAGTTCCCGGCGGTGGCGAGGATCAGCCCGCTGAGGCTCACCCCGGCGGGACCGGCTGCCCCGATCTCGGCCGGCTCGACGCTCACGGCGGTCCGGAGGCTCTCGACGCGGATGCCCTCGACCGAGGCGCCGTCCGCGGTGATGGTCAGGCCCACGGTGTTGGTCGGGGCGACGAGCACGAACTCTTCCGCGCCGGGGCCGACGATCTGCACCGCCTTGCTGACGATCACCTCTTCTTCATGGGCGCTCTCGGCGCAGAGCCCGATGACCGAACCAGGCTCGGCGACGGCGATCGCGTCGTTGATCCAGCGGTATCCACCGCCGCCATCGACAGTGATGCACCCCTCTTCGTAGTTGGGCGCGCCGTCATCGCCGCCGTCGTCGCCGGTCACGCCGCCGGTGTCGTCCTGCGCGCCGTCCTTGGTCCCATCTTCGCAGGCGACCAAGAGCAGGCTGAGCGCGAAGGCCGCGCGGCGGTGGGGCGCGCAGAGGGCGGCGCGGCGCGCGGTCGACAGGGGCGGGCTTCGGAGGGTCATCGTGCACCAGGTGGGGCTGTGGAGAGCGGCTCTCCAGGGGCGGCTCTGCGGCGCTGGGGGGCCAACGCAGGCCTCGAACCCGTCGCGCGCGCTCCACCGCAGTGTAGCGCAGCCGTGGGGCTCCGGGTGCGGGCGCGTGATAAGCGCGCCGAGTCCGCCGGGATCGCGCCGGGGAGCGCCAGGAGCCATTGATGTCCAAGCCGATTGAGCCGCAGACCGCCGCTGTCCCCACCCGCGGGGACCTCTTCGCCCGGCTAGAGCGCCTGAACGCCGAGGCCCTCGCGGGCGGCGGCGAAGACGCCGTCAAGAAGCAGCACCAGCGGGGCAAGCTCACCGCGCGCGAGCGCATCGACGCCCTGCTCGACGCCGGCACCTTCCGCGAGCTCGACCGCTTCGTCGTCCACAGCTGCCGGGACTTCGGCATGGACGACAAGAAGGTCCTCGGTGACGGTG
>JBJONS010000796.1:0-5175 GCA_046051725.1 Pseudomonadota bacterium
GGCGCGGGTCCAAGCGGCGGTGCTGCGCACGGCGCGGCGGCCGAGCGAGGCCGAGGCCCTCGCCGCGCACCTCAGCGGCGCGCCGGGCCCCCGGCGGGCCCTGGACACCCTCGGGCTGCACCAAGCCGCGCCGACGCCGCCCGCGCCCTGAGCCGCCGGCGCCCCCACAGCGGAGGGCGGGGCCGGGCGGCCCCCCAGACCGTGCCCGCGCGCCCGGGGGACACCGCCCGAGAACGGCGCGCCCGGCGCTGGTTCAGAGCTGGAGGCCGGTCGCGGCGAGGTAGGCCCGCGCGTTGCTGCACACGGCGAGCAGGCGCCCGCCCCGGGCGTCGACGAAGAGCAGGTGCTCTTGCCCGGCGGCGCCGGCGAGCGCGACCACGAGGCTGTCTGGCGCGCTGTCGACCGCCTCGGTGACCCGGCTGGCCGCGTGGGCGAGCGCGAGATCGCCCTCAGCGAGGGCGCGGAGCCGGTGCGACTTCCACAGGACCCCGAGCACGGGGCCGCGCGGCGCGGCGACCGCGCCCCGGAGCGGCACGTCGACCTCGCCGCCCAGCGAGCGGAGCGCGGCGCGGGCGGCGTCGGTGGGCGACAACACGGGGAGCGCGGGGGCCGCGGCGGCCACCGGGGGCGCGACCGGAGCGACCGGCGCGGCCACGGGCGACGCCGGGGCCACCGGCGCGGGCGCGGCGGGCGCGGGGGCAGGAGCAGCAGCGGCGGGCGCGGGCGCGACCGGCCGGGTGGAGGCCTCTTGCGCCGCTGCGCTCCGCGCGGCGTCCTCAGCGGCGGAGGCGAGGCGGGCAGCCTCGAGCGCCGACATCGGACGCGCGGCCTTGGCCGGGGGCGGGGGCGCGGGGCGGACCGCTGGCTTCGGCGCGGGCTTGGGGGCGGGCGCAGGCGCAGGCGCCGCAGCAACAGCCGGAGCCGGAGCCGCAGCAGCCGGCTGGGCAGCCAGCTTGGCCATCGCGGCCTTGGCCATGGCCTTGGCGATGGCCTCGCGGTCGATCGCGGGGCCCGCGGGGGCCGCCGGCGGCGCGACATCCGGCGGCGCCCGGAACTTGTCGTCGGTCAGCGCGGCCGCAGCGACCTGCTGGGCCTGGGGCCGCGGGCCCGCGCCCGCCGAGAGGCCGTCGAAGGATGGGTCCGGCGGCTCAAAAAGGCTCGACAAGGGGTCAAAGCCGCGGCCGGGACGACCGCGGGCGCCGTTGGGAGAGGTGGGATCTGAGCCAGACATGGGCGGCCTCCATCGGGGGCTGTAGTCCAAGGGGGCGGCCGGGGCAACGCGCCGGGCCGCTCAGGCGCCTGCGGCCCGCAGCGCGTCCAGCAGGCCGTCTTGGGTCAGGACCTCACCGAGCGGCACAGGCGGCCGCGCCGGGTCCTTGGGGATGATCAGGTAGAACGGCACGCCCGCCCGACCGAAGCGCTGCAGCCAGGCCGAGATGGTCGGGTCCTGGCGGGTCCAGTCCGCCTTGAGCGGGACGACCCCGAGCGCGGCCATGCCCTCGCGGGTGCCAGGCTGCTCGATGACGGTCTTCTCGTTGACCTTGCAGGTCAGGCACCAGTCGGCGGTGAAGTCGATGAACACCACCTTGCCTGCATAGGCCTTGACGTTCTCTTCGCTGAACGGGACCCAGGGGACGCCCGCGCTGTAGTCCAGCGCCGCGGCGTCGGGGGCGGGCCCCATGGCCACCGGCGCCGCCGGCAGCTCAAAGCTGACGAAGCGCGCGGCCACCAGGGCGGACAGCGCCACCCCGGCGCCGAACACGCCCAGCTGACGCGCCCCGGACTCGATGGGCCCGCCGAAGCGCCCCTGGGCCCACGCCGCCACGCTCACCGCGGTCAGGAAGGCGAGCACGCCCACCAAGCCGTCGCGGCCGAGGAGGCCGCCGATGACGTCGAGCAGCCAGACCGTGGTGGCCATGAGCGAGAAGCCCATGACGTGCTTGAAGGTCTCCATCCACGCGCCGGGGCGCGGCAAGAAGCGCATCAACGCAGGGACGAACGCGATCAGGACAAAGGGCGACGCCAGCCCGGCGCCGGCCACGACGAAGAAGGCGACCACCCCGACCGGCGGGAGCGTGAAGGCGAAGCCCATGGCCGAGCCCAGGAACGGAGCGCTGCACGGGGTCGCCAGCAGGGTCGTGAAGACGCCGGTCAAGAAGTAGCCGAGCGGGCCGCTCTTCGCGCTGGCCGCGGCGGCCTGGTTGGCGCCGAAGGCCGGCACCTCAAAGACCCCGAACAGCGACAACCCAAAGCCGAAGACGATCGTGGTCAGCGCGAGCACATAGGCCGGGTATTGAAACTGGCTTCCCCACCCAAAGCTCTGCCCAAAGGCCAGCTTCGCGACGACGACCACCAGCGCCAGCGCAATGAACGAGGCCACCACGCCCGCCCCGTACAGCAGACCAGCCCGCTGCCGCTCGCTGGCGCTGATGTCCCGCTGCTCGACCAAGCTGAACAGCTTGAGCGTGAGCACCGGCAGCACGCAGGGCATCACGTTGAGGATCGCGCCGCCGATGAAGGCCAGCAGCAGCATGTAGGGGAGGCTGGCGTCCTCGGGCGGCGGGGCCGCCGCGACCACCGTGGCGGCCGGCTCAGCCCCCGCCGGCGCTGCCGCCGCGGCCGCCGCTGCGCCAAAGGGAGCCCCGGCCATCGCGAACAGCGGCGCGTCCACCGGGGTGGCGCTGCCGGCGGCGGTCCAGGGGAGCGGTGCGGTGAGCTCGGCGACGACCGGCTGGCCGTCCACGTGCACCTGCACCAGCCCGCCGATGACCTCGCCGACCGGCAGCGGGTCGAGCTCGAGCGCGTCACCCTCGATGATGACCAGCAGGCCGTCTTCGACCTTCCGCGCCTCGACCTTCGACACAAAGACCGACGAGGGCAAGATGGGCGTGAACGCCGGCCAAGTGCCCGCTTCGGCCCGCAGGTCGAGCGCCCCCGTCGCGGTCAGGTGCAGGGCCGCCCGGAAGGGCTGACCCGGGCTCAACGCGGACACCGACAGGGCGCTGGTCAGCTTCAGCGCTGGGGCAGCGGCGGAAGGGAGGGCCGCCGCCGCCCCGTCGAAGCGCCCGGCATAGGCGCTCGGCGCCTCGGCTGCGCCCACCTCGAGCGGGAGCTGGAGCTGCGCCTCGCCTGGGATGCAGGTGGCCTCGCAGACCAGCCACTTGACCTTGGCGCCCACGGTGACCGTCCCGGCGACCTGACCGGGGGGAGGCACCACCTCGCTAAAGAACATCACCTCGCCCTCGTAGCCGTAGCTGACGAGCCCTTGGACGTCGTAGCGGTGGGGCAAGGGGAAGCGGAAGGGGCTCGCGGTCCAGCCCGCCGGTAGCTCCCAGCTGATCTCGGTGGGCAGGCCGATGGCCCCGGGGCTTCGCCAGTAGGTGTGCCAGCCCGGCGCCATCTCGAGGTGCACGCCGAGCCGGAGGGGCGCGCCGGCCGCCGCCGGGGCGGCGTCGGCGAGGAGCCGCGCCACGACGGGGTGCGCCTTGCCCTCGCTGTCGACCTTGCGGACGACCGCGGACGCGGGCAGCCCCGGGAAGGGGTCGGCGGCGCCCTCGACCTGGGCTGCCGCACCGACGCCGCCGCTGACCAGGGCGCCGTCTCGCCACGAGGGCGGCGCGCCCGCGCCCCCACCGGCGGGCGTGGAGGCGGAGGACGGCGCAGCGCTGGGAGTGGCGGCGGGCGCCGACGACGGCGCCACCGAGCCGACATCGACGACCAGGTCGTGCACCTCGGTCGCGGGCATGTAGCAGAGCGAGCGCTTGCAGCCCTGGTACTTCACCTCGAGCTTGGCGATCCGACGGCCCGCCGCCCCGGTGGCGGTCACCGGGATCTCGATGACGACGTTGGTGTCGTACTGCTCGCGCTCGGCGCTGGGGTTCGCGGGATCGGGCCGGGACAAGCCCGGCGGGAAGTCGGCCGCGCCGAGCGTGAGGCCACCCGCGTCGAGGACCGTGACCGACATCATGTCGCGGTACACGTGAAAGCCCTCTGGCACCGCCACAACAACGCGAGCCCGGGCCTGGCCACCTGGGACGAGGCCGCCCAGGGGCTCGACCTCAACCCGGAAGGGGTTGGCCGCGGCCTCTGCCTGTGGAGCCCACGCGACACCGCCCACCGCCACGGCCGCCGGGCCCGCCGTGATCGCGGCCAACAGCGCGACCTGGGCGAAGAAGCTGCGGAGCTGGTGCATGAGACCTCCGATCAGAGCGGATGGGCGGGCGGGACGCGCGCTCCCGATGCCCCGGAGCGCCGACGGTTTCACCACCTATACTGATAACGCGTTCAGTCAAGCACGCCGCCCACGCCGGGACGGCCGAGGATAGACCAAGGAGGATGTCCACGCGCCGCTACGCCCTGGTCGCCACGGTGACGCCCGCGCTCAATGAAGAGCGGGTGATCGGCCGGACGCTGGCCGCCATCCCGGATGTGGGCTGGAAGGTGGTGGCCGACAACGGCTCGACCGACCAGACCGCGGCCGTCGCCGAAGCGGCTGGCGCAGTCGTGATCGCCGAGCCGCGCCGGGGCTACGGCCAGGCGGTCCACACCGCCGCGACCTGGGCGCTTGCCCAAGGCGCCGCCTACATCGCCGTGGTGGACGCCGATCATGCGGACGCTCCCGAGCGCCTGCCGCTGCTGCTTGAGCCGCTGCTGCGGGGCGAGGCGGACCTGGTGTTGAGTGATCGCGCTGATCTTGCTCTTCCTGACAGCCTTTTCCCGCAGCAACGATGGGGCAACGCGCTCGCGGTGCGGGGGATGGCCATGGCCATCGGGCACCGCTTCCGCGACATGGGCCCGCTGCGCGCGATGACCGCTGAGGCGTGGCACTTGCTCGCGCAAGAGGATCGCACCTGGGGCTGGAACGTCGAGATGCAGATGAAGGCGGTGAAGCGCGGCTTGCGCGTGGTCGAGCTGCCGGCACCCTACCGGGTGCGCGAGGGCGTCTCCAAGATCAGCGGCACCGTCCGCGGGACCCTCGCTGCAGGCCGGAAGATCCTGACCTCGATCTGGCGCTACCGGTGACCTTGCGGAGGCGCCCATCCTGATGGACCGTCAGATCGTCATATTGACGAAGGCTCCGGTGCCGGGGGTCGCGAAGACCCGCCTGATCCCGCGCCTCGGGCCCGACCGGGCCGCCGCGGTCCACGCCTGGATGGCCGGGCTCACGGTGGAGCG
>JBJONS010000797.1:0-2699 GCA_046051725.1 Pseudomonadota bacterium
CCGGGTCTTCCGGTACGAGTTCGACGAGAGCGGCGCAGAGTACGACATCGAGGCGGTGGCCCTCGCCGACGGCGAGGTGGTCGCCCGCGACAACCTGACCATCACGGTCACCGAGGGCTCCGACGCGCCGATCACCAGCGCCAACGACCTCGTGCTCGCCACCCTCGCGGCCTACCCCCTCGACGGCAGCTACGCCTACTGGTGGCCCGATGACGTCGACTGGGGCGGCAACCCCCACGACATCTACTACCTGGGCCGCATGTTCTCGCCGGGCGACCCCGAGCGCCGGTCCTACTGCGTGGGCATGACCTTCGAGGTCTTCATGGCGGTCGAAGAGCAGCTCGACGCGCTCTACGCCGGCGACGGCTCGATCAACGGCGTCCCCTTCGACGAGCTCTACGACCTGCGCACCGACTGGTTCGTGCGCGACCTGTACGGGCGGGGCATCGTCGACGCGATGGAGAACTACGGCATCGGCGACGCCATCACCGACTTCGACGATGTCCAGCCCGGCGACATCATCCAGTTCTGGCGGCACTCGGGCAGCGGCCACAACGCCATCTTCATCGATTGGCTCTACGATGAGGGCGAGATCGTCGGCTTCGAGTACTGGTCCACCCAAGGAAGCACCGACGGCATCGGCTACAACGACGAGCGCTTCGGCAGCACCGGCTCCACCGTCGACCCGAGCTTCTTCTTCGCCGGCCGGCTCCGCATGCCCGAGGACTGGTCCCCCTGGCGCTGAGGGCGGCCCGGTCGGCCCGCGTGGGTGCGCATGCGACCGGCCGGCAATATGCACGACCTCCCCAGCCCGCCGCGCTGCGCGCCGCTTGAGGCCACGATGTCCCGCCTCCTCTCCCCCGGACGCCCGCTGCGCGCTGGCCTCCTCTTGACCCTGTTCGCCGCGGCCGCCGCGCTCCCCGGCTGCGGCGCCTGCGCCGACGACCCCGCGCCGACCGAGGCCCCGGTCGCGGCGGTCCCCGAAGCGCCCGCCGCGCCGCCCGCCGAAGCCCGCGGCCCGGACCGCGAGCCCAAGGCCCGCGCGACCGGCGTGGTCACCGCCGAAGAGGCCCGTCCCCTGCGGCCCGAGGTCGAGGCGGCCAAGGCGCTGATCTTGGCGGATCCTGCCGATCCCGCAGCCTTGACCCAGGCCCGCGCCGCGCTCGACGCGGTCATCGCCGCCCAGCCCGAGGACGCCGACGCCCGCTACTGGCGGGGCCGGGCGGACGCCCGCGAGGGCAAGTGGGCCGAGGCGCTCCCCCACTTTGACGCGGCGCGCGCCAAAGACGCGAGCTTCCTCGGCGCCAAGCGGTGGGCGGCCGCTGGCTTGGTCTCGGCCCGCCGCTGCGACGCGGCGATCCCCCTGCTCGACGAGCTGGTCGGCGCGGCGATCGACGACGCCAACTCCTGGTACAACCGCGGCGTCTGCCGCTTCCAGCAACAGCAGCTCCCCCAGGCCCTCGCCGACATTGAGAAGGCCTGCGCGCTGAGCCACACCCTCGCCTGTGACATGGCCAGCCGGGTCCAGCGCCGGGTCGACGCCGCCGAGACCGCCGGTGTGCCCCGCCACAGCGCGACCCTCCCCTTCACCGCGCCCGACGGCACCCCCGCGCGCCCGGCCGGCGGCCCCGGCGCCAGCGGACCGTCCGGGAAGGGCGGGAAGATGGGCAAGCTCGGCAAGGCTGGAAAAGCCGGGAAGATGGGGAAAGGTGGGAAGGTCGGCAAGCTCGGGAAGATGGGCAAGGGCGGAAAGGCAAAGGCGAAGGCCAAAGCCAAGGCGGGCGGCGCGCAGGACGCCGACGAGTAGGAGCAGCCGATGGCCGTAGACCCCGCGAGCGCCAGCCTCCGTGAGGTGAAAGACCGGCTGCGCGGTCTTTTGCGCGACGAGCCCACCCTGCCCCCGGCCGACGCCGAGGCGCTGGCCCAGCTTGAGCGCGCCCGCGGCCCCGACGGGCGCGTCGATCTGCGCAGCCTCGACATGCGCGTCCTGCCCTGGGCCCTAGAGGGGCTCGGCAAAGAGCAGGTGCGGGCGCTCGCCGTCTTCAAGCACCTGTGGCAGCGCGGGGTCAGCGACCTGGGCGAGGTCCAGACCGTGTCGCGCGCGACCATGACGGCGCTCGCGGCCCGGTCCCGGCTCGGCGCCCTGGCGCCAGCCGGCCGGATCGACAGCGACGACGGCACCACCAAGTTCCTCTGGCAGCTCCACGACGGGCACCACATCGAGAGCGTGCTGATCCCCGACGAGGACCGCCCCGGCCCGAACCCCAACCGCTACACGCTCTGCGTCAGCACCCAAGTTGGCTGCGCGATGGCCTGCAGCTTCTGCCTCACCGGCGACCTGGGCCTCAAGCGCAACCTCAGCGCGGCAGAGATCGCCTTGCAGCCGCTGCTCGTGCAACAGCAGATGCCCGCCGGGCGGCGCCTCACGAACATCGTGATGATGGGCATGGGCGAGCCGCTGCACAACTTCGACAACGTGATCACCGCGCTGCGCATCATGCTCGACGAGGACGGCCTCAACTTCTCGCACCGGCGGGTGACGGTCAGCACGGTGGGGCTGGTGCCCCGGCTGCGCCAGCTGGTCGACACCCTCCCGGTGAACATCGCGGTCAGCCTCAACGCCACCACCGAAGAGCAGCGCCGCACGGTGATGCCCATCACCCGCCGCTACTCGATGGCCGAGCTGATGGACTGCTGCC